>NZ_JAVFHM010000228.1:0-579 GCF_041954005.1 Priestia sp. BR_2
CTAGAATGACTGCCGGTGACAAACCGGAGGAAGGCGGGGATGACGTCAAATCATCATGCCCCTTATGACTTGGGCTACACACGTACTACAATGGCTGGTACAACGGAGAGCGAAGCCGCGAGGTGGAGCCAATCCTATAAAAGCCAGTCTCAGTTCGGATTGCAGTCTGCAAATCGCCTGCATGAAGTCGGAATTGCTAGTTATCGCGGATCAGCATGCCGCGGTGAATACGTTCCCGGGTCTTGTACACACCGCCCGTCACACCACGAGAGTTTACAACACCCGAAGTCGGTGGGGTAACCCTTACGGGAGCCAGCCGCCGAAGGTGGGGTGGATGATTGGGGTGAAGTCGTAACAAGGTAGCCGTATCGGAAGGTGCGGCTGGGTGACCTCCTTTCTATGGAGAATCGTTTCCCGCAGCGGAAACATTCAAATTGCCTTCGCAAGAAGTCAACCACGACGTGCTTTCATTTGTTCAGTTTTGATGGAATTTGAGGGGCTATAGCTCAGCTGGGAGAGCGCCTGCCTTGCACGCAGGAGGTCAGGGGTTCGATCCCCCTTGGCTCCACCAAATCAATT
>NZ_JAVFHM010000229.1:0-229192 GCF_041954005.1 Priestia sp. BR_2
CATTCGAGACTACATTACTTACTATAACTCAATTCGCATTCAAACAAAACTAAACAACCAGTCGCCGTTTCATTTCCGGCAACTGGCTGCTTAAACTTGCAAGGTGTTTTGATCCCTGTCTCACAAACGGGGGGCAGTCCCCTCCGTGATACGGAGCTTTTTTGTTGTCCCGCCTCATCTACTGCTTTTCATAAAAATAATCCCTATTTCAACGGGAACGTAATTTAATCCTGACATGCTAGATGTCAAGATTTATGGTTTAACATTCGATTCAGAAGTCAAAAAGGACGAAAACGCAAGGAGTGTAAACGATGAAGCTGGACCGGCTGCTTGGCATTACGATGGAATTGTTGACCAAAAGAAGAGTGACCGCCACGGCGCTGGCTGCTAGGTACGAGGTTTCGGTTCGCACGATTTACCGCGATGTGGACCTCATCAATCAGGCCGGCATTCCAATCGCTTCCTATCCCGGTGCGGATGGCGGGTTTGAACTGATGAGCGGGTTCTACCTGACGAGGCAGCACTTCTCCGTGGATGACTTTTTGGCTATCTATAATCTCTTAAAGGGCATCGAAGGGACTGTGAAAGGGAGATATACAGCGATCATGAATAAGCTCGGAACCCTGCAGCCTGCCCTGTTGAACGGAGGATGTCATGAACAAATCATAGTCGAGATGAGCACGTCGGAACATGAGCGGACATGGGTCCGGCAAATGTTGAAAGCCATTGAAGGCTCGAACCTGATAACCCTTCATTATACCAGCGCATCCGGCAGCCGCTCAGAGCGGCAAGTGGAGCCGCTGCAGCTGTACTGGGAACAAGGCGTCTGGTATTTGGAGGCTTACTGCTTGCTCCAGGAGTCGAAGCGAATTTTCAGGGTATCTCGCATAACCGGTCTTGAAATATCCGAGAACACGTTCCTCCGAAGAGAGGGCCTGGAGCGGGAGGAGCAAGAGGAAGTGCAGGGAATTGAGGCGCATCTTCGTTTCGATCCGTCCGCCGGTCCGCGGGTGATCGAGCAGTTTCCGGATGCATGCGCCTCCAGCGAGGGATGCTTGGATGTCCAAACCATCTTCTACACCAAAGCGTATGCTGTCTCGGTGATCCTAAGCTACGGTGCCAAGGTGGAGATCCTCTCGCCGCCGGAGCTTAAGGAAGATTTGCTGAAAGAGCTGGAGGACATCCGTAAACGTTACGAACCATGACGCAACAAATATACGCGTACCTTTAATCAACGCACAAGGAGGATTTCCATATGACCATTTTAATAACAGGCGCTACCGGAACCGTTGGAAAACACATCGTGCAGCAGCTTATGCTGCAAGGAAACGAAGTGAGAGCGATCTCACGCCATCCGCAGCAGGCGAAAGTGCCCGAGGGCGTTCAGATGTATGCCGGCAATCTCAATGACCCGGATAGTCTGATCCCCGCCCTGCAAGGCGTAACCGCGATGCATCTGATCATTTCCAGCGATGAGGCTTACGGAACCCTTCAGACGGATCCGCGGATTATCGAGCTGGCCGAGAAGGCGGGCGTAAAGCGGGTAACGGTATTGGTGGGCTATGAAGAAGGTCCCGTAGAAGCAGCTCTGCGAAACAGCGGAATGGAATGGACCCTGCTCAAGCCCGGTGAGTTTATGGCGAATATACGGACCGATTGGCAGGAATCGATCCGTGACGAAGGCGTTGTCCGCGAGCCGTTCGGCCATGCGTTGAGTGCGAGAATCCATGAAGCCGATATCGCTCGCGTGGCCGTTGCCGCACTTCTGGAGGAAGGTCACCATGGCCAAGAATATTTCCTTACGGGACCGGAGGCCCTCTCGCGAACGGAAGCGGTTCGGATCATAAGCGAGGTAACAGGCAAGGAGATCCGTTTTGTCGAACTGACCGAGGTACAGGCGAGAGAGCAATGGAGAGAGCAGGGCTACGACGAAGAGTCGATTGAGTTTTTTGTGCAAATGGGAAAAAATCCGCCCGAGATCGGTTATACGGTACTGCCGACGGTGGAGGAGGTCACGGGGCGGCCAGCTGCAACGCTTGCCGATTGGGTCCGTGATCATCTGGACGATTTTTAAGAGCGGGCCTTCTTAAGATGATGGAGACCGCGATGATAAAGGAAGAGAAGGGAATGTGATACTTGTCTTACGCCATTGAAACGAAAGGGCTTCGTAAATCCTATAACGGAACGGAGGTCGTTCGAGGAATCGATCTGCGAGTCGAACAAGGAGAGCTCTTTGCCTTGTTAGGTCCGAACGGCGCCGGAAAAACAACCACCATCCATATGTTATCCACCCTGATAAAGCCGGATGGCGGGTGCGCCAGCGTAGCCGGATTTGATATCGTGGGCCATGCCCGAAACGTTCGGAGAAGGATTAGCTTGACGGGCCAGTTTGCGGCACTGGATGAAGGACTCTCCGGTCTTCAGAATTTAAAGCTGATCTCCAGGCTATACGGTCATTCGGCAAAAGCGGCCCGGTCCGTAAGCGAGGAGCTGATCGAAGCCTTCGGACTCAGCGAAGCGAAGGATCGCGCGGTGCAGCATTACTCCGGCGGGATGCGGAGGCGGCTGGATATTGCCGCCAGTATCGTTACCGAGCCCGATGTTATTTTTCTGGATGAGCCGACCACGGGACTGGACCCGCAAAGCCGTGTTCAAGTGTGGGATGTTGTAAGGTCGCTCTTGAAACGGGGGACTACGGTGCTGCTCACAACCCAATACTTGGAGGAAGCTGATCAACTGGCGGACCGGATCGCCGTGATGGATAAAGGGAACCTGATAGCCGAAGGGACGCCCCGGCAATTGAAGGCTTCGATTGGCGACAGGACGTTAACCGTCCAATTCAACGAGCAGGCCGATCGGGATAAATTGGGTACGTGGTTATACGAGGCGCACGCCCTGACCGTATTGCAGGACGATCATCCGTTGGTACATAAGATCCCGGTGAAGGATGCGATTGCTGCCCATCAGGCCATCCATACGCTGATGGAGAACGGGTTCGCCATTGACTATTTTGCCTTAAGCGAGCCGAGTCTGGATGAGGTCTTTCTGTCCCTGACCGACGCAAAGTCGAAAGGAGGCGCTCCATGAGTGCAAACCAGCATACAGCGACAGCGAATAAGGACGGCTTGCCGACGGTTCGGCGAGCGGTCATCGATCCTCCCTCTATCCTGACGTCGATCCGAATCTTTATGTGGAGAACCTGGCAGCATACCAAGCATAACGGGTTTGGTCTGGTGATGGATGCGGTTCTGTCGCCGGTTCTGCTGCTGCTCATCTTCAGTTACCTGTTCGGCGGTGCCATGGCCGGGTCAACCGGGGCTTATATTCAATTCCTCTTGCCCGGCATCCTGATCCTGACGGTCGTTCCCATGACAGTGTACAGCGGAACCACGATATGCTCGGATATTACCAAAGGGGTGTACAATCGTTTCCGAACGCTGCCCTTCTGGCAGCCCGCATCCGTGATTGGCTCCATCCTTACGGATGGGCTGCGTTATGCGGCCGGCGTTACTGCTGCCCTCGGTACGGGCGTGGCGCTGGGTTTCCGCCCCGAAGGCAGTGCCGTTCAGGTGTTGTGCGCCATAGCCTTCATCCTGTTGTTTGCCTTCAGCGTCAGCTGGATATTTGCGCTGGTCGGCGTCGTGGCCAAGCGGCCGGAGACGGTGTCGGGGTCCAGCATGATCGCGATATATCCGCTGCTGTTCGCCAGCAGCATTCTGGTGGATTCGTCGACGATGCCGAAATGGACAGCGACCCTCATTGATCTGAATCCCGTCAGTATGGCGGCAACCACCGTCAGGGCGCTGATGAGCGGTACGGCAGGCCCGGCCGTGATCATGACCGGAATCGGAGTCTGCGTGCTGTTTATGGGGATATTTGCCCCGCTTACGCTTTATCTGTACCAGACGAAAAACGAGCGGTAACAAGCACAAAAAAACCAGGCCTGCATGAACATGCAGCCTGGTTTTTATCTATGGTACGTCATTTGCAGTCTATGTCCATCGTATCGCTATTTTTGGACCCACGATAAATACACAATACTACAACGGAAAGTATAAGTCTATATTTTTTTCGGGAAACCCCTATACTTAGAGCTATTCTTTAGCGAAGAGGGGGAAATCGGAGTGCTGAATCCAAACGAAAACGCAGAGCGGGAATATCTTGCATTGGTATTAAAGGAGCTTCAACGGGCATCGGAGGAATTAGAGGGGAAGGTGTCCGATTCGTATAAGGATATCATTGAAGCCAAGAAATACCTGTGGGTCAACATGGCCCAATTGGATGCGGCGGAGCGTGCGGCCAACCGGGTTGATATTTCTTTGTCGATCGATACCGGAGAGAAACAGGCGGCCAGGCTGCAGAGGATGCGCAAGCTGCTTGCCTCGCCTTATTTTGGGAGGGTGGATTTTCGTACGAATGAACCGAAGGAAGAAGAAGGCGCCTACTATATCGGCACCCATTCGTTCACGAACCCGGAGAGTCAGGAGCATCTCATCTATGATTGGCGCTCGCCGGTGGCCAGCCTGTTTTATGATTACAATGCCGGCCCTGCGTCGTATGAAGCGCCCATGGGGAGGCTGCAGGGCGAAATTACCGTCAAAAGGCAGTATAAAATCAAAGACGGCCAAATGGAATATATGATCGAGAGCTCCATGAACATCAATGACGACGTGCTGCAGAAGGAGCTCAGCAGCAACTCGGACGAGAAGATGAAGAATATCGTGGCTACCATCCAGCAGGAGCAAAATGCCATCATCCGAAACGAAACAGCGCATGAGCTGATCATTCAGGGAGCGGCAGGCTCGGGCAAAACCTCGGTGGCCCTGCACAGGGTGGCCTTTCTCCTGTATCGCCATAAGGAAACCCTGACTTCCAGCAACGTGCTAATCATATCCCCGCATAAAGTGTTCTCCGATTATATATCGAGCGTGCTGCCGGAGCTTGGCGAAGAGAAAATCATGGAGGTCACGATGGAGGAGCTTGCTGCCAAAGAGCTCCGAGGATTATGCCAGTTCCAGGCCTTCTCCGAACAGGTGGACGAAATCGTACACGCCCATGACGAGCAGGCCATCGAACGGATCCGGTACAAGGCCGGTTTGGATTTTGTGCATGAGCTGGATGCTTATCTGGAATATGGTGATCAGCAATTTTTCCAGCCAACGGATATTCAGATGAAGGGGGTGCTCATACCGGCCTCGGAGGTCATGGATAAATACCTGGGCAGCATGAGTTTGCCGGTCAGGCAGCGATTGGAGAAGACCGCCTCGGTCCTGTCGGGGCAGGCCCGTACGGAGGACGGCGAGAGGCTGACTTCGGCGGAAGCCAATAAAGTCAAAGCCGCGATCCGAAAAATGTTCAAATATCAAAATGCGTTAAGCCTGTACAAGGCATTCTTCTCATATCGGAACATACCGGATCTGTTCATCATGAAGGGGAGGAGAACGATCGAATACGCTGACGTTTTTCCGCTGATTTACCTCAAGATGCATCTGGAAGGGAGTGCCTCCTACGATATGGTAAAGCATCTGCTGGTCGATGAAATGCAGGATTATACTCCGATTCAGTATGCCGTCATCTCCAAATGGTTTGCTTGCAAAAAGACGATTCTCGGCGACAGCAACCAATCGGTCAACGTGTATACTTCAACCTCGCTGCCCGATATCCAGCGCGTGTTTCCTCAAGCCGATACGATCGAACTGGTAAAAAGCTATCGTTCCACGCTGGAAATCATGAAGCTTGCAAAGCGGATCCATCCGCGCAGCACCATGATTCCCGTGGAGCGGCATGGTGAAGAACCGCTGCTGATCCGGTGTCATGATGCGGCGCAGGAGCTGGCGTTCATTCAAGAGCTCACCCGAAACTTTCCGAATTCCGGGATGCAGACGATGGGGATCATATGCAAAACGTCATCGCAAGCCCGGCAGGTGTACGAGTCGGTCAGGGGGTTAACGGACAACGTGAGCCTGCTCGATTTTAGCAGCGACCGCTTTCCGGAGGGAATCACGATTACCTCCGCCCATATGGCCAAAGGGCTGGAATTCGACCAGGTTATCGTTCCTTTTGCGGGCGCCGCAAACTATCGTACCGAGATGGATCGAAGCTTGCTCTATATTGCCTGTACCCGGGCCATGCATAAGCTGCTGCTGACCTATTCCGGCGAGCCCGCGGTATGGTTGGCCGGCTCGGCGTAAACCGGATCAGGATTTTGCCATGCGTAAGAATATATCGTTATCCGGAGTCGCGCCCCATGGGCGCGGCTCTATCTTTAGATTATTGGACTCGAATGACCTTGATTGACGTTATGTCTAAATTTAAATAAAACATCAGGCGGTTTAGGAAGGAGGACTCCTTTATATCTAGAAACTATTAATATGGGAGCATCACAGCAAACGTATGGAAGGGGGAACGTAACGGACTGAATAATCCAATAACAGGACAGGAAGTGATATGGGACATTGGACTCTCATCGAATACTTGGAGACTTTTTCAGGAAGACGTGGCCATTTTATGTGTTGTCGATTTGCTGTCACTTGGTAGCCAATATCATCCACGTGAATTTCCCGAGGGTGCTGGGCAATTTCACGGATGAATTGAAGGATGGTTTATTGTCGGTCGGCGGCGTTGTGCAGTACAGCTGGACGTTGCTGGGTATCGGCGTCGGCTTTGCCGTCATCGGCGGGATCGGCCAGTTTCTGGTCATGTACACGGGACGTTATTTCGAATTTATGAACCGGCGCCGCCTGTTTGTCCATTTTACGGGGCTCAGCGAGCGGTTTTATTCCAAGAACGGCGTCGGCAAGCTGCTAAGTTATTTCATGAACGACGTGACGACGGTAAGGGAAGCGATCTCGATGGGGATCAATCAGACGGCAAACGCCTCGATCCTGCTGGTCTCCACGATAGTCATGCTGCTGATAACGAATGTTCCGCTGTATCTGGTGGCCGCAAGCATCGTTCCTTTGCTGCTGATACCGATCATCGTTGTCTGGCTCGGGCCGATCATCAGGAGAAGATCGCTTCAGGTTCAGGAAGCGCTGGGCGTGATGACGGAATCGGCGGAGGAGCAGTTTGGCGGGATCCGCGTCACGAAGAAGTTTGCGGTGGAAGAGACGATGAAACGGCGGTTCGGGACGACGGTGGACAGCATCCGGGACAAGCAGCTGCGGCTGGTGCGCGTGTCGTCGCTCTTTCAATCGATCATTCCGTTTCTAGGCGCATCCTCTCTTATTATCGCCCTCTCATTCGGCGGTTACTTAACGATCATGGGACGCATCTCGGTCGGTAACTTTGTCGCATTGACGCTTTACATTCGCATGCTGATGAACCCGCTGCAGCAGATCGGGAATGTCATTAATGTCGTCCAGAGAGCGAGGGCCTCGCTTGACCGCTTGAACGATCTGCTTGATAAGCAGGCCGACATTAAGGAACTGCCTGGCGCCAAGGAGCTGAATCTGGAGTATCCAGGGATTGAGGTGCGGGATTTATCTTTTTCCTACGATGCTTTGGACGGCCATGAGGGAGGTTCCAGGCAGGTGCTGCGCGGCATTCGGCTGAGCGTTCCACCCGGCGCGACGCTGGGCATCATCGGCCGTACGGGAAGCGGCAAAACCACGCTGATGAAGCTGCTGCTGCGCACCTACGACCCGCCTCCGGGGAAGGTGCTGATCGGCGGCGAGGACATTCGGAAGCTTACATTAAAAAGCCTG
Source organism: Priestia sp. BR_2 (assembly GCF_041954005.1). Classification (NCBI taxonomy): domain Bacteria; kingdom Bacillati; phylum Bacillota; class Bacilli; order Caryophanales; family Bacillaceae; genus Priestia; species Priestia sp. BR_2. The sequence goes on from NZ_JAVFHM010000229.1 coordinate 7,707, forward strand.
CGCGAAGGAATCGCTTACGTTCCCCAGGACGGCTTCCTGTTCAGCTCGACCATCCGCGAGAATATTGCTTTCTATAGAAGGGACACGGAACCGGCCGTCGTCGAGGAAGCGGCGCGAAAGGCACGGGTGCATGACAACATAGCGGAGTTTCCGGACAAGTTCGAGACCCGCTTAGGGGAGCGCGGCATTACCCTTTCAGGCGGACAACGGCAGCGGACAAGCCTGGCGAGGGGAATCATCAAGGATGCGCCCATCCTCATTCTGGACGACAGCGTAAGCGCCGTCGATGCGGTGACGGAGACGGAAATCATGGAGACGATTCGCGATATCCGCCAGGGGAAGACCACGATCATCATTGCCCACCGGATTAGTGCATTGAAGCATGCCGATGAGATCATCGTCCTGGATCAGGGAGAGATCGTCCAGCGGGGTACGCATGAAGAACTGCTGTCTACGGACGGACTGTACCGGACGCTGCATGACATTCAGGAAGAGGGGATGAAGCATCATGGCACAGGCCATTAACAATTGGCAGCTGGATCAGAAGGCGGATTTGAACGCCCCGCAGTCCAAGCCAAAGTATATATCCACGTTCCGGGCTTTGTCGGGCTATATGAAGGAACACCGGCTGACCTTTGCCGGGTTTATCGGCTGCACCTTGATTGCCATCTCGGCAGAGCTGCTGCAGCCGTACCTGATGAAAATCGCGATCGACGATAATCTGATGGTCGGCAAGAACGATTACAAGAGCCTGATGATCATCTGCGGCATCTATTTTTCGTTATCGCTGCTCAGCATGATGTTTACCTATCTGCAAAATAATTTGCTGCAAAAAGCGGGGCAGAGCATTGTAGCGAGCATTCGCAAACGGCTGTTTGCCCATATCTCGAGGCTGTCGATGTCGTATTTCGACAAGGTGCCGAGCGGCAGCTTGATTACGCATGTATCCAGCGATACCGAAGCGATCAACCAGTTTTTTAACCAGGTGCTGCTCAGCCTGTTTCGTGACGGCTTCACGCTGATCTTCATCCTGGTGATGATGTTCCAGCTGGACGTCACGCTGACCTTATACTGCCTCATCCTGCTGCCGATCATTGCAGGGATCGCGATTGCGTTCCGGCGGTATATGCGCCACACCTACCAGATGGCGAGAACGCGGTTATCCCGGCTGGTGGCTTTCGTGGCGGAGAATCTCTCAGGCATGAACCTGATCCAAGTGTTCCATCAGCAGAAGGAGCAGGAGAAGCAGTTCGAGGAGCGGAACGACTCTTATTTCAAAGCCAACATCCGGGAGATCCGGACCAATGTGCTGTTTAACCGCTCCTACGAGATATTGAACAACCTGGCGATTGCGTTCGTGACGTGGCTCGGCGGGCAAGCCGTTCTGGGGACGACGCTGGAGTTCGGCGTGCTGTATGCTTTTATTACGTATATCCGTTTGTTCTTCCAGCCGATCAATACGATCACCCAGCAGTGGAATACGCTGCAATCGGCGACGGTGGCGATTAACCGGATATGGAGCCTGCTCGCGATTCAGCCTGAGGTTACGGATCGACGCATGCCGGAGGCCTTGGAGAAGTCGAAGGTTCAGGGCCGCGTCGACTTTGACCGGGTCACGTTCGGTTACGAAGGCGGGGCTCCGGTCATTCGGGATTTGGATCTTCATATCCAACCCGGGGAAATGATCGGGATCGTCGGAACCACCGGCGCGGGAAAAAGCTCGCTCATTAGCCTGCTGTGCCGTTTCTACGACGTGAACGAAGGGAGCATTCGGATTGATGGAATCGACATCCGGGAGCTGGCGCAGTCCGATCTGCATCGGATCGTGGGCCTTGTGCAGCAGGAGCCCTATCTCTACTCCGGAACGGTGCTGGACAATGTGCGGCTGTTCGATGAGGACATATCCAGGGAACGGGTGATCGAGGCTTGCCGCTTTATCGGCGCGGATTCAATCATCAGGAGGATGAAGGAGGGATATGACACCCGGCTGTCGGAGCGGGGCAGCGGCTTGTCCGCCGGCGAGCGGCAGCTGATCTCCTTCGCGCGAATCATCGTGTTCCAGCCCAAAATTCTCATTCTGGACGAAGCGACCGCCAACCTGGATTCGCACACGGAGCAGCTCATCCAGAATGCGCTGCAGCTCGTTGCCGAGGGGCGGACGACCCTTGTCATTGCCCACCGCTTATCCACCATCATGGGGGCGGACCGAATCTTGGTCATGAGCAGAGGCCGAATCGTGGAGCAAGGGACCCATGAGGAACTGCTGGATTCCCATGGGTATTACGAAGAGCTGTATCTTCACTCCCAAGGACAGAAGCAGGAGCGGGAGGGGGTCGCAGGCTCGTTGTATCGCACGAAATAAACGGCACCCGATTGGAGGACGGAGCTTCATTAGCTCTGTCCTCTTTTTGCTGCTGGACATCCGATGAGGTGCGCAAATCTATAAGGTGGTAGCCAACAGGTCAATGAAGTTGAGCGCCGTTCTGGAGACATGGTGATCCTTCAGCCAGATTAAGGCCGTGGAGGCCGCAGCCGGGGTGTCCTTGATTTTGAAGGCATGCACCGCTGCGGGCAGCTGCTGTTTGATCAGGGTCTCGGGAACGATCGCCACGCCGAACCCCGAAGAGACCAAGCGCAGGAGCAGCGAAATGTCGGAGCATTCGGCTACGATGTTGGGCTGCAGCTTCTGCTCCGAGAAAGCCATCTGGATCGTATAATACACGCCCAGCCCTTCCGTGCTTGGCAGAATAAGCGGATGCTGCGCGATATGGGGGAGGGTCGTCTCCTGTTCGATGGATGGCTCCGAGGTGAGCATGTAAAAAGGCTCCGTCTGCAGATGAAGGATCGAGAAATCGTCCAATTCAAGCGGCAGGCGAACGATCGCTACTTCGAGCGACCGGTTTCGCACGAGCTCACAGAGCTGATACGACTCGTTTTGCTGAATTTTATACGAGACTTGGGGATATCTTGCCCTGAACTCATGGAGCCATGACGGCAGCTCTACCGAAGACAGGGTATTGATGCCAAGGCTCAGCGTTCCTTTATCTCCGTTCCCGACCTCTTTCACTTCGGCTTTAGCCTCTTCCATGAGCTGGGTCATTTGGAGCGCGTATTTGTACAGCGCTTTCCCCGATTCGGTGATTTCCAGCCGCTTCCCTCTTCGATATACCAAGACCGATCCGAGTTCTTCCTCCATGGCTTTCAGCTGCTGACTGAGCGGCGGCTGGGATATATGAAGCCGGTTGGCGGCGAGCGAGATGGTGCCTTCCTCCACGATGGCAATAAAATAGCGGAGCTGCCTGATATCCATATGCTTATGCAAACCTCCTTGTATATGAAAAACCTTCATAAATTCAATTTTTTAAGTATTTTTCATATGGTTCTGTCTCATGGTAGCATACCCATATATACGATAGAAAGAGGGGGAGTATCGGGTGCTGCGTATAACAGCTATGCTATTGATCCTTTTCCTGTCGGCCTGTCAACCAAATTCGGAGAAACACGAGGTGAAGAAGAATATGGATCGTCAACTCATTGAATCCGCCGAGCAAGGGAATACGGAGCAAGTACGACAGCTTCTTCAATCCGGCGCTAACATCGATGCGACGGATGAACAGGGAAGAACGGCGGTGATGGCGGCAACCTACCGCAATCATGTCGATACGGTAGACGCCTTGATTCAGGCTGGCGCCGATATCAATATTCGGGATCATCAACTGAATAATGTGTTTTTGTATGCCGGTGCTGAAGGAATGCTGGACATCCTGAGGTTGGCCATTGATGCCGATGCGGATGTGACGCTCACGAACCGTTTTGGCGGTACGGCTCTTATTCCGGCCTCCGACCGCGGTCATGTGGAGATTGTGCAGGAGCTGCTGACCCGGACCAGCGTCGATGTGAACCATATTAATAATTTGAACTGGACAGCGCTGCTGGAGGCTGTCATTCTCGGTGACGGCAGCGAGAACTATCAGCGTATCGTGAAGCTGCTGCTGGATCATGGGGCAGACCCTGAGCTTCCGGACGGGAACGGCGTAACTCCCCTGCAGCACGCCCAGGAGCGGGGATATCAAGAAATCGAACGCATCTTAATGGAGGCTGCGAACTAAGGGATATCGAAAAGTGGGCAGATATAAGCGAGAAGGGGATGAAGGTTATATGAACAAACACAGCAAGGCATACTGGCTGCTGCATGTCCGACTGGAAACGGGTTACCGCTACGAGGATGACGTGGTGACCGGAACCGAAACGGGACTTTTTCATGTGAGGATAGAGAATGGGGCTTTTTCTGAGATTCGTCCCGCGGAGGCTTTGCCGGATTCGCTGCTGCCGACATGGGATATGAAGGGGAATCTGATGCTGCCCTCTTTTAGAGATATGCATATCCACCTGGACAAAACCTATTATGGAGGACCATGGAAGGCACCGCTTCGTCCGGCTCACGGAATCTTCAGCCGGATCGAGGAGGAAGAGAGGCTGCTTCCCGAGCTTCTTCCCACCGCCAAGGAGCGAGCGGAGGGACTGCTGGATCTGCTGCTGCGTTACGGTTCTACCCATGTCCGCTCCCACTGCAATGTGGATCCCGTCGTCGGTCTGAAAAATTTGGAAGCCACCTTGCAGGCGGTTGAAGGATATAAGGAAAAAGCTTTTGTGGAGATCGTTGCTTTTCCTCAGCACGGCTTGCTTCGCAGCCAGTCCGTATCCCTGGTCAGGGAAGCGCTCCGGAACGGAGCCGCGCTGGTAGGCGGGCTGGATCCCACGACGGTGGACGAGGATATGGAGAAATCGCTGAACACCGTGATGGAGCTGGCGGTGGAAGCCAACGCCGGCATTGATCTGCACCTGCATGAGTCGTCCCAGATCGGACTGAATGCCTTTAAACGGGTTGCTGATCTTACGGAAGAGGCGGGTTGGAACGGAAGAGTCACGCTCAGCCATGCCCTCGCTTTCGCGGACGTCTCACCAAGCGAGGTGGATGAAGTGGCGATTCGGTTAGCGGACTTGGGTATTTCCATCACCTCCTCCGTACCGCTTGGCCGAACCATCCCGATCCCGCAGCTGCACCGCCGCGGCGTGAACATCTCGCTTGGGCAAGACAGCATTATGGACCATTGGTCCCCGTTCGGCAAAGGGGATAATCTGGACAAGGCGGGCACGCTGGCCGAACGCTTCCATATGAGCGATGAGCGTTCGCTCGGACAGGCCCTCGGGTTTATTACGGGAGGCGTGACGCCGCTAGACCAGGACGGCCGCTATGCGTGGCCAAACGTCGGGGATGCGGCGGATGCGGTGATTGTGGAAGCCAGCTGCTCCGCAGAAGCCGTTGCCAGGCGGTCCCGCCGCCATGCCGTGCTGTTTAAGGGAAACCCGGTTTACGGAATATGATAAAGGGGCAGCCGCTGCATGCCGGACTTTTCCGGCGTGCAGCGGCTGTTGTTGGTTTATAGGCTTTAAGGCGCCAGGTCCCTTATTGATGAACGCCTTTGACAACGAAACCGTCTCCCGCCCGGTTCGGATTGGAGGGAATGGAGGTAACGGTTGAATTCTGGAGCATAATGCCCCCATCATCCGCCGTGAGTTTGGGGCGTTTCCCATTGACGCGGCAGCAGGAGAAGACAACGGGGGACAATCGTGCCATCGTGGCAAGCGCCCCATTGATTTGCGGCGCTTCGACGATCCATTCCGCCGAGGTCTGCGGACCGCTATACCGCTGCAATGTTCGAAAGGTCCAGTTCCGGGATACGTTGCGAAGGCAGATCAGCCAGTTCGACCCGCTGCACTTGATGATGCTGGCATGCATGCGGTCACCCGGCTGAATGGGCAGCGGAATGAACGTAACCGAGGCGGGGAGAATCTCCCACCAAGCATAATAATAAGCCTTGCCGTCTATCCAATCATGACCCGTTCCGGTCTGTATCAAATTGCTGTTGCTGAATCCGTCAATGCCGATCCAGGCCGAGGAGTAGGACGTCCCGCGGCTTGGCCGAACAAACGGCACATTCCATTTGGCGGAGACCCGTTTGAAAGCCCCTTTTTTTCCAGTGATAGAGTATCCGCTCCAATTGCTTGATATCCATCCGATGTTACGACGCGGCTTGGCTGTAGTGTCAAGTTGGCATGTGTGATTCCACTGACCTGTCGTGGAAATCCCCATAATCTCCACCGCCTTTACTAGATTGATAGTATATCTAATGAAGAATCGGTAGAGTTGGTATGGGTTATGTGTTAGAAAGTTTGAACAGGCAGCCCTTAAATCTAGTTTTCAGGTTAATCGAGTCTTAAGGGATATGCCGTAAGGCAAAAACAAACAGGATCATGGCCCCTATGGAGGTGACCGTCCGTACATGGTTCCAGGCCGTCCATTTACTTAGGTAGGCATTCCAGACCTCGCTTCCTGCGCTGCTCGCAGGATCAACGGCAGCCAGCGCGTCATTGAGCGGGACATTGAAGGCCATCGTTACGATGAATCCCGTCAGATACAGCAGACCGGCGGCCAGCAAGTAGACGGATCCCGGTTCTCCCCAGCGGAGGATGGATAGGACTGCAAGAACGATACTGGTTAGGGCGGTACCTGTAAACAGTGCACCGAACGTGGGGTTGAGTATGGTTGCATTGATGGACTGCATGGCGTTGATCCCCTGTTCGTTCGGAATCCGCGATAAAGCGGTCATCATGAAGGATGAGAAGGCGAAGAACAGGCCGGCTATAAGGCCTGAGCCTGTCACTGAAAATAGAGCCAGCAAAAAAATCAAGCGATCACTCATGGGCAGGTTACCTCCAGTTTTAGATGTGATTCTGACATTTGATTCCATGTATATCCACTTAATAATTGTTTGTACATACAAATATATTGGCGTTTTCGGCAAAAGTAAAGACCTAAAATTGAAGGAATGAAGATAAAGAGGGATCTGTATACTTGTTTTTACTATATATGGTAATAAGCATATCTACGCTATTTACTAAATAGAGTTGAATATACGCTTTCGTAAGCGTATCCAAAATTTGGATCATATATTCAATGTGTTCAGCCAAAAGGAGGGATCCGTATGAAGTCAGGCAAGAGGGGGATTTGGCTAGTAACGACGGCTTTATTAAGCGTTTCTTTGTTGTTCGGTTGTACCGGTGGCAAGGGAACGCCGGCCGATACCGGCGATCCGGAGCCGGGAAAGGACGGAGAGACGGCCAAGAAAATCATTACCGTTACGTTTCGGGATGACGGGATCGGCGAGAACGGAGCGTTCTATAAATGGCTTAAGGAAGTGTCGGCCAGTTACCCTGACAAAAGCGTAGAGATTAAGCCGACACCGATTCAGGCATCGGAAGGCGATTATTTTGCCAAGGTGGCCCTGGCGCTGAAATCCAAAGATACGGCGCCCGATATCGTGACGGAAGATACCTTCATCTTGAACTCGGATGCCAGCGCGGGCTATCTGGAGCCGCTCGACGATAAATTGGCGGGATGGGAAGACTGGGGCAACGGCTCCTTCATCGAAGCGATGAAGAAGGGCGTCACTGCCAGCGATGGCAAGGTATACGGCGTGCCGTATAACACGGATTCCAGGGGCCTTTGGTATAACAAGGATATTTTCAAACAAGCGGGTCTTCCCGAGGATTGGCAGCCTAAGAATTGGGAGGAGGTCTTAAACGCTGCGCGAACGATCAAGGAGAAGGCGCCCGACGTTGTACCGATCTGGATGAACATGGGCAAGGCTACAGGCGAAGCTACCTCCATGCAAACCTACGAGATGCTGCTCTACGGAACGGGCGAAAGGCTGTATGACGATGCCAGCGGCAAATGGATTACGAAAAGCCAGGGCATTCTGGACGCGCTGACTTTTGTGGAAACGGTCAACAAAGAGAAGCTGGGACCGCCGCTCTCCAAAGTATTGAACGGCCAGGCAGGCAACACGGCTTCCCGCGAATACCTGCCGCAGGGCAAGCTGGCGATTTCGCTGGACGGCTCCTGGATCACGGGCAACTACATGGAAACAGGCGCGGCGCCATGGCCAGAATACAAAGACGTGCTCGGCTTTGCGCCGATGCCGACCAGCCAAGGACAGGAGCCCGGCTCGATTACGCTTGCCGGAGGCTGGGCGCTGTCGATTCCAAGCAATTCCAAGAACAAAGACGAGGCATGGGAATTTATCAAGTATGCGCTGGGCAAGGAAAATACCCAGAAGCTCGTCATGTCCTCCGGCAATATTACGGTGCGTGCCGATGTTGCCAAGGATCCGGAATATACGAAAATGCCGTTTAACGAAATCGCGACCGAATACCTGCAGAACGCAGAGTTTAGACCAGCTCAGGAGAAGTATCCGGAAGTGTCGACGCAGATCCAGACGATGGTGGAATCCGTAGCAACCGGAACATCGCCTGCGGATGCCATGAATAAATACGCGCAGGATGTTACCCGCATCGTTGGTGCGGATCATATCGTGGAGAAATAACCTGCTATAAGCAAAACCGGCTTGCTCAAGCGCTCCCGTCATCGCGGAGACTTGGGCAAGCGGTTTTTCAGATCATCCGTATGGAAGGAGAACCACACATGAGCAGTCTGTCCGTGGACGTTTACCCGAAACGAAGAAAAACGTATACCTGGCTCTTTTTTTTGCTGCCTTCAATCGCGATTATGCTCGTGTTTTTTATATATCCCATCCTGTTAACGTTCTTCTATTCCTTCACCAATCTGGCCTTGACCGGGGAAGCGGCGAGGGAGCTCAAGTTTATCGGCCTTGACAACTATTCCCGGATGTTCCAGGATCCCACGGTTCGGATCAGTATTTGGAACACGCTGGTTTTTCTTATCGGTTCGGCGGTGATCGGGCAGCAGGTGTTGGGATTTCTGATTGCGCTGCTGATGAAGCAGAGGAACAAGACGTTTCGGCGCGTGATTGGAACGATTGTGCTTGCGGGCTGGGTAACGCCCGAGATCGTGTGCGCCCTTTGTCTGTACAGCTTCTTCGGGGATGAAGGCACGCTGAATGCGATTATCACATTTTTCGGATTTTCGGAAGTGACCTGGCTGTTTACCGTACCGATGCTGACGATCATTCTTGCGAATATTTGGCACGGTACGGCCTTCTCGATGCTGGTATTTCAAGCCGCGCTGGATGACGTGCCGAACGAAATCGAGGAAGCGGCGGTAGTGGATGGAGCCTCCAAGTGGAAAATCTTCACGCGCATCATCATCCCTTACATCAAAAGCACCATTACCACGAACATGATGCTGGTTACTTTGCAGACGCTCGGGGTGTTCGGGCTCATCTATGCGATGACCGGAGGCGGTCCCGGCAACTCCACGACGACCCTGCCGATCTTTATGTACAATCAGGCGTTTGTGAACTATCAATTAGGCTATGGAACCGCTATTTCGCTGCTGCTGCTGTTGATCGGGATTGTGTTAAGCCTCCTGTATATCAGGTCGATGAAAGAGTAACCAGGGGTGAAATCATATGAATGCCAAACAACGTAAATTAGTCTATCGAATTCTGCCGTATGCGATTCTTGCGGGGATCGGCATTTGCTTCGTGCTGCCGCTGCTCTGGGTGCTTGTGGCTTCCGTCGATCCGAATGCAATGCAATCCCTGAAAGTGCCCAGCAAGATTACCGGCGCCAATTACGTAGAGGTGATTACCAGCAGCGAGAACCAGCGCGCTTATCTGATCGGCCTGGTGATGTCGCTTGGCCAAGCCGTATTGGTTGTCCTGCTGGCGCTGCTAGCGGCTTACCCGTTATCCCGTTATCAGATGAAATATAAGAAACCCTTCATGCTCACCATTCTGTTTATGACCTCGCTGCCGATTACGGCCGTTATGGTCCCTGTCTACCAGCTGTTCCTGGGGTTAAAGCTGTATGACAACATTTTTGGCGTCATCTTGTTCTATGTAGCGTCGTCCATGCCGTACGGGATATGGATGATGAAGAATTTCATGGATTCCGTGCCGAGCGATCTGGAGGAAGCCGCATGGGTGGACGGGGCCTCGGTGTTTACGGGGATCCGCAAGGTAGTGGCGCCGCTGATGGTTCCGGGGATATGCACGGTGGCAATCTTTACGTTCTCGGGCAGCTGGGGCAATTTCTTCGTTCCGTATATCTTGCTGCAATCGCCCGAGAAGTTCCCGGCATCCCTGAAGCTGTACCAGTTCTTCGGGCAGTACGGCATGGTCGACTACGGCAGCCTCGCGGCCTTCTCGGTGCTGTACGCCATCCCGGCGATCATCATGTATATTCTATCCCAGCAGTTCATGTCCAAGGGCTTCGGGCTGCAGGGCGGAACGAAAGGATAGCATGCGAATAAAAGGCAGGGCCGCTTGGTGCCCGACATAAAAAAACGGCAGAAATGCCGTTTTTTTATGTTTGACTGGCGAATCCCTTCCGTTTTGCTGTTCGTATCCGATCGGGTTTACGTTTCGTGCGTGCCGAAGTCCAATGAGTCGCGAAGACGTTTGATATCCCGGATCGGAGGCAATCCGAACATGCGGGCATATTCCCTGTTGAACTGGGTGGGGCTCTCATAGCCGACCTGAAATCCGGCGTCGGCCGCCGCGGAGGTTTTCGAGAGAAGGAGACGCCTGGCCTCTTGCAATCGGATTTGCTTTTGATATTGAAGCGGGCTCATGGCGGTGATTTCCTTGAAGTGATGATGAAGCGAAGAAGGGCTCATATTGACGGCTGCGGACAGCTTGGCGATGTGCAAGGGCTGATTATAATCACGCTCGATCAACTGGGCAGCCGCCGCGATGCGCTGCGCATGACTGCCGCTGACGGCAAACTGCTTCAGGGATTGCCCTTGCTCGGCTTGAAGGATTCGATAAAGAATTTCCTTCGTGAACAGGGGGGCTAGGACGGGAATATCCTCCGGCGTATCCAGAAGGCGCACGAGGCGGACGACGGCATCCAGCAGCGCTTGATTCATCGGGCTGACAAACAGGGCTTTTTGGGAGCCGGATTTCTTGGGAGGGGTCTCTTGGCCGGGTTTGATTAGCTCGAAAATCTGATGCTTGTCAAAGTCCAGCCGAAGGCACAGATAAGGCCGCTCGGGTGCCGCCTGGATTACTTGGCCGGATATGGGCAGCTGCAGCGAGACGACAAGATAGCTGGACGGGTCGTAAACATAGCATTCTTGTGCCAGCATGATTAATTTTCGGCCTTGGACAACGATGCATAGCGCGGGTTCATGAATCGTGTGGACCAATTCCGTCTCGCTGGATGCCCGTATAAAATGCAGAGCGGGTATCGACGTACTATATGTACCGTCCATGCCCGTGTATTTTTCTATGTATCCTGCAAGTTCGTTGTGCGGATGGCTTCCTTCATAGTTGAACATTCAGGGTCGGTATCCTCCTCCGATGGTATATGGTTCAATCTTAATCAATCATGCAGGAATAGGCAAGAATCGTGGTGGATTCGGCTACCGGATGAATGCGGTGTGAAGGCATAATAGAACTATCCTCAATGGTTAAAGGCAGACAGCTATAAATGAAACTCAAGAGGATTAGATAAGAGCGAAGAGGAGGGAATGGAATGAATCCAGCTCTTGATGCGAATGGGGCGAAGCATCCCTATGCAGGCATGTGGGTTACGAAGGACGGATATATCCGCCACGAGCTCCTCCCGAACGGGCGTTATGATGAAGCAAGAGGACCGCGGCAAAGCGCCTATCAAGGCCGCTATTTCATGGAAGGCGATCACATCGAATATGTGGATGATACCGGGTTCACGGCCGACGGCGATTTTCGGGACGGCGTTCTCTATCATGCCGGAATGGTATTGTATCGGGAAATCTAACATTGTGTCATGGCAAAAATGCGGAATGGATTTCGAAATACAGAACAGGAACGGGAGGAGCGTTGTTGCATGTCTAGCGTAAAAGGAAAAGTCGTGGCCATTACAGGCGCGAGCAGCGGGATCGGCGAAGCGGCGGCCCGGCTGCTCGCTCAGCATGGCGCACATGTGGTGCTCGGGGCGAGAAGAACGGACAGGCTGGAGAAGCTGGCTGCCGCATTGAATGGGGAAGGCGGCTCAGCCGTTTACCAATCGCTGAATGTCGTTCATCTCGATCAGATGGAATCCTTCATCGACTTGGCGGTGAGCCGATTCGGGCGGGTGGATGTCATCCTCAACAATGCAGGCGTCATGCCTCTATCGCCCTTGGAAGCGTTGAAGGTGGACGAATGGAACCGGATGATCGACGTGAACGTCCGCGGCGTCCTGCATGGCATTGCGGCAGGGCTGCCGGTGATGCAGAAGCAGGGCTTAGGTCAATTTATCAATATCGCTTCCATCGGTGCGTATGAGGTATCGCCTACCGCGGCCGTTTATTGTGCCACCAAGCATGCGGTTCGCGCAATCTCGGAGGGGCTGCGACAGGAGGTCGGGAGCAAAGGTATCCGGGTTACGCAAATATCGCCGGGCGTGACGGAGTCGGAGCTGGCCGACAGCATTTCCGATGATACGGCCAGACAAGTCATGAAGGAGTATCGAAGAATATCGATCCCGGCGATATCGATTGCGCAAGCGATTGTGTATGCCATCGAGCAGCCGCCGGAAGTCGATGTGAATGAAATCATCATTAGGCCAACTGCATCAGGGAGCTAACGAATCAGCTGTTGAGTTCAATCTCAACAGCTTTTTATGATGGAAGGATTTGTTATGCTTTTTATCAAGATGTGTTGGGACTGGATATGATCATGGCTCACGGCTGGATCACTACTTATGGCTCGCAGGAGAAGATCGTTCAGATCAGCTTTGCTTCCGAGGGGGGCGGCGAAGCCGGCAGCTCTCTGCTAAGACTCTGATTCGCCCTCTTTACCTATGGATGATGAGATATGTTATACTGTTTATAATATAAACAATTATTATCAGATGCAAGGATGCAGAAAGGAAACATGATCATGTCTAATGATGAGACGATAGATCCGGATATTGGATCCAAGCTGCCCAGAGGGGCGGCTCTCAGCTGGGGATTGGTTAAGCCGCCGCAGCGGGGACCGAAACGGGAGATGAGCCTTTCCCAGATTGTAGATACGGCCATCGACATCGCCGATAAAGAAGGGCTTTCAGCTGTCTCCATGAATCGAATTGCGTCCACTTTGGGTTTTACCGCCATGTCGCTGTACCGGTACATATCCAGCAAGGACGACCTTTTGGTGCTGATGCAGAACGCCGCGTGCGATATTCCTATTCCGGCGGAAGATTCTGCTGACTGGCGCGAGAATATGCGGGTCTACGTCAAATCGACGATGCAGGTATTCCGGGATCACCCCTGGTTCGGAGACATTCCGATTACGGGTATTCCCATTACGCCGAACAATCTGCGATTTATCGATTGGGGTCTGCGGTTCATGAAGGATCTTCCGCTGAATGATTATGAGCGGATGTCCTTGATTCTCTTGTTAAGCAATTATGCCAGAACGAGCGGCATGATGCAGCGGGATATGGACCGCGCCATACAGGCAGGCTCCACCCCGGAACAGTTCAGTGGACTCGATTATACGGAAGCGCTGAAACAGCTTATGAAGCCGGATCGGTTTCCGTTCCTGTACCCGGTTGTGATGTCGGGGGTCTATACGGAAGACAGCGAGGAAGTGAATCCGATAGGTAATGACATTGATTTCGGGTTAGAACGCATTTTGGATGGCATCGAGCAATATTTTCAAGCCAAGAAACAACAGGAACCCTCGGACAAGCCATGATGTCGGCCAAGTTACGGGGCTTGGTCGATCCAAAAAGTGCAGCAACAGCCGAGCAAAAAAAACGATCCTCTCATGAGGATCGTTTTTTTTGCTGATTGAGTCGGCCCAAGCCCGACTTGTTCAGCGCCCGGTTGGTTGGTATCGTTCCGGCCGGACTTTCATTAACGTTAGTTACGGGGGTACTGGTGGAATGACCGACTATGAGATAGGAAGGACACGGCAGCCTTTTGGAATCGGATGGAGTATCCTTCGCGCGCCCTTAGTAAAGCAGCCACCCGTATTTAGCGTCGTCCGGCTTTCCTCTTAAACGTCCACATGCTCCATACCATCGAGCCGATCAGGATGAACAGGCACCATCCGATCGCCCAGCCGATCTGATCCTGGATGGAGCCTCCCGTCAGTAATCCGCGAATGGATTCGATGACCGGCGTAATCGGCTGGTTGCTTGCGATCCCTTGCAGCCAAGCCGGCATCGTCTCGGTGGGAACGAAAGCACTGGAGAGGTAAGGGAGAAAGAGCAGGATGAATCCATAACTGCTGGCCGCTGCCGGACTGCCTGCAACGAGACCGATAGCGGCGTAGAGCCAGGTAAAGGCAAAGATGAAGAGCGCGATTAAGCCGATGGCGAGTATCCAATCCATAAGCCCTGCTGATGGCCTGAATCCAACGAGCAGAGCCACTGCGATAACAACGCCTGTCGCAAGCATGTTCCGGGCAAGGCTGGCGACCACATGCCCCGTGATGACACTCAAGCTTTGAATGGGCATCGTGCGGAAGCGGTCAATGATGCCATTAGTCATATCCTGGGAGACGTCGACGGCCGTGCTGGACGATCCGAAGCCGGCGCATAGCAGGATGATCCCCGGAACCACGTAGTTAACATACTGTCCGCTGGGATCGAGGGCACCGCCAAATACATAGGTGAACAGCAGCATCAGCATGATCGGCAGCACCATTGCCGTTATCATCGCCTCCGCGTTGCGGATGCTGTGACGGAGGCTGCGGCCGATAAAGACAGACTGGGTAACTGCTAAGGACGTTGTTTTTGTTTTCGTAGCCGTTGCCGTTGCTCTTATCATACAATTCCCTCCATTTTCTTGTCGGTAAGCGACAGGAATACATCATCCATATTGGGTCTGTGAAGACTTACGCGCGTCTCATTCGGGAGCAAGCGTATGAACTCCTGAAGCGTATGTGCGACGTCGCCGATGCTTCCGCTTGTCGGAATCCTGTGGATCACTTCGTCGCGTGCGTCGCGAAGCTCCAGCATTTCACCACCGACCCGGGTCTTCAGCTCGGCCGGACTACCTTCAGCCACGATTCGTCCCCCATCCAGAACCGCAATCCGGTCCGCGAGCTGGTCGGCTTCCTCCAAATACTGCGTGGTCAGCAGGATAGTGATGCCTTGGCTCTTCAATTGCAGGATGATATCCCACAGCGCACGGCGGCTGCGCGTATCAAGTCCTGTGGTCGGTTCATCAAGGAACAACACGGGCCGCGGTACGACAAGGCTGATCGCCAGATCAAGCCGTCTCTTCATCCCGCCGGAATACGTCTTCACGCGCTTGGCCGCCGCGGCCGCCAGATCGAAGTGCTCCAACAGCTCGGCGGTTCTCCGCCCGGCTTCCGCCGCGGATAGACCCGACAGCCTGCATATCATCCTGAGGTTTTCTTCGGCGGTCAGCACTTCGTCAACGGCCGCGAACTGGCCGGTCAGACTGATGGACTGCTGAACCTCCTGCTTGTGATCGCGGAGATCGAACCCGTTGATCCTCACGCTCCCGGCATCGGGCGTCACCAACGTGGACAGGATGTGAATCAAGGTTGTTTTGCCGGCCCCATTAGGACCGAGAAGAGCAAATACGTTTCCTTGCGGCACGCTCAGGTCGATCCCGTCCAGAACGGTCTGGTGCCCAAAGCTTTTGCGAAGCTGACGAATTTCAACAGCATAGGTAATCATGAACCGAACATCTCCTTTAAATAATTGTATATTATATAAACAGTTTATTTGATAATTAGTATATTGCATAAACAGTTATTGTGCAATACGATTTTTTTGCGTTTTGAAAACGGCATGATGATCTTGGGAGGACGAGGCGTCCGGACATAAAAAAGCCTGACGCGATGTAACGAAACATCGAGTCAGGCTCTTATAGGGATTAGTTCATGTATAAGCGATCTTATCGTTACGAACGATCCGATTCGTCATAAAGCTCCAGTTCAATGACGGTATTGCGTTTGTCGGGGAGCGGATAGGTAAAGTGTTCGGGACGCGCGAAGTTCACGAATGCGTCCTCGACGAATTCGGCGGCGCTCCATGGGCGGCTGAGGAACAATTCGTATCCGTCCGCGAGCAGCCGGGCCTTCTTCACCTTGTCGGCCATGCCGATGAGATTGATCGGTCCGATGGACTCCTCAAAGACGTGGGCATACAGTGTATTGCCTTTTTGGGTATAACGGCCCCACTCCGGTTTCGGATAATCGGCAGCCGCGCAGCCATAGATGCTGTCTCCGTTCTTGCTCATCCAGTCGCCGATCTCCTCCAGCACGTCGAGGCTCTCCTTCGGGATGGAGCCTTTCGCGTCAGGACCGACGTTCAACAGCATGTTGCCGTTCTTGCTGACGCATTCCACCAGCTTGCGGATGATGGTGGTTGCCGATTTGTAATTGCGGTCAGCTGCGGCATAACCCCAGTTGTTGTTCAGCGTAATACAGGCTTCCCATGGAATCGGGGCACCTGTCTGGTCCACAACCCCGTGCGGCGGAATGATCTGTTCCGGCGACGCGAAGTCGCCGCTGTATACGGACGGATCGGTGGTATAGATGCTGCCCCCGCTCTCGCCGCTTCCCTCCAGCCGATTGTCGATAAGAATGTGCGGCTGAAGCTCGCGGATCATTTTCATCAGCTCGGTGGCGCGCCACACCTCGCCGCGCATGTTATCATAAGAGAAGTCAAACCACATGATATCGAGTTTGCCGTAGCCTGTGAGCAGCTCACGCACTTGTCCATGCATGTAATCCAGGTATCGGTCGAAGTTTTTCGGATCGCGCTTGAAGGCTTCGTTCGCCCGCATCGGGTGAATCCGGTCTCCATAAGCCGGGTAGTCCTCATGATACCAGTCGATCAGCGAGAAATAGAGGCCGACTTTAAGGCCTTCTTCACGGAAAGCTTCCAGGAACTCCTGCACGAGATCCCGGCCGGCTTTGGTATTCGTTGACTTATATTCCGTCAGCTTGCTGTCGAACAAACAGAATCCGTCATGATGCTTGGCCGTCAGCACCGCATATTTCATGCCTGCTTTCTTGGCCGCTTTGGCCCACTCCCGAGGATTATAGTCAACGGGATCAAATTCATCGAAATAGGCCTGATAGGCCTCGATGCTCATTTGTTCCGTGCTTCGGAGCCATTCGCCTCGGGCCGGGATGGAGTAAAGCCCCCAGTGAATGAACATGCCGAAACGGTCGTTCTGGAACCATTGCACGCGCTGGTTTCGATCATGGATGACTTGATTGGTTGGAGTGGTAGTCGTTGTCATGGATTCAAACCTCCGATTCTTGGAATTGTCGAGTTTGATTTTAACAAGAATGTGTTAGTATGAATAGATAATTACTTAACTCCGACGGGTATTATAATAACTTTAGAGGACAATTGAAGATGAAGAATGAACGAAATGAACATGAAGCCATTCAGCAGATGCTCCTGAACATGCAGGTTCAGATCTGGGAGGCCGAAAGAACGCAGTGCTGGCCGGAATGGAAGGAATTCGACTACACCGTGTCGTACAACAAGCTCTATTTTATCCTGGATGGGGAAGGGTGGGTGAAGATCGGCGATGAGGAGCTGTATCCCGTACCGGGTCAATTGGTTCTGATGCCGGCACGGACCCGGCAATCCTACTCTGTCATCAGCGGCCGTCCCTATCTGAAATACTGGTCTCACTTCTCGGCGACCGTGGGCGATTCCGATGTGTTTTCCTGGCTGAACGTGCCCCATTGCTACGATTTATCGGGGAACGCGGAGATGCCGGCATTATTCCAGCAGCTCGTCGATGCGCATCGTTCCGATACCCTCGCCGCGCGATTGAGGGAAAAGTCCGTGATGCTGGACATTCTCTCCCGCGTGTTCGAACACCAGCAGCCGCAGATTCATGCGGACAAAATGGAGGATATGGGCAGGCTCCACAAAGTGCAGCAGTACATCAAAAATCATCTGCATGAGGAAATTACGCTGGAGCAGATGGCGGGAACGCTGCATTTGCACCCGAATTATTTTATTAAGTATTTCAAACGGCATTTCGGAATCACGCCGCAAAAATATTTAAGCCTCAAACGGATGGAGCAGGCCAAACTCATGCTGAGGACGACGTCTCTAAGCATCAAGGAAATTGCGGATGCCACCGGCTTTGAATCGGCGAACTATTTCTCGAAAACCTTTCGGAAAGAGGTAGGCTACAGCCCCTCGGAATATCGTAACAATATATAGCAAAAAAGAGGCTGCTCCTGAATTTCGATTCGGGAACGGCCTCTTTTATTCCTAACCGGAATTGAATTGCCTAAAACCCTTTGCCTCCAAGCGGCTTAAGCCTGAGCGGCTCTGCGCCGGCAATCAGCGCCCGCCCGCGCTGCAGCAGCTCGGACGTATCCGCTCCCTGCAAGGAAGCGGCATGCGCGTCTTGGCTGCTCCACAATTCCGTGACCCATACGGCATTCGGATCGCTGTCCGATACGTTGACGATATAAAGCTCACAGTCTTCGTTATCGTGAAGCATCGCGGCTGCTTCAAGCAGTATCTCCGCAAGTTCATCCCGTTTGCCCGGATGGGCGATCAGTTTCCCGTACATTGCAAATTTCTCCATGGATATCATCCTTCCTTTTTGGTCATGCCGATTAACATGCGTTCGTAATGGAGTGCTAGGCTTGTCGTGATCTCGGACAGTTTCAGGACGAGCGAAGCTGGCTCCAGAATGGTTAAAGCTTTGCCGTAGGGGAGAAGGAAGTAGGGCACATAGGACGTCAGCGAAGACGTGTCCAGCCCGAAACGAGCCTCGCCATCATGACGCGACACGAGGGTATGCCCAAACAACCAATGCTGGCTCAATTCATTCAGAACATGCTCGTGGGCTTGGATGACAACATCGACCAGGGGTTCCGTGCTGCGTGGATCCGGGAGAAGACTGCCAAGCAAGACATCCTTGGCAGAAAAATCAACGGGCCGCTCAAAGACCAGGTCTGTCGTCTCCAGACCGAGGATCCGGTCCACGCGAAAATTGCGAATCTCTTGGCGCAGACGGCAGTAGCCCGCAGCATACCATTGGCCTTTCCAATGGATAATGCCGTAGGGATCGAAGTCTCGGACGGTTCCGGAGCCTTCCCGGCCCTTCGAATACGTCATCTTCAGGGTTTGTCCCTGTGCCGCGGCATTCTCCAGCGTCTGCAGCAGCGGGCGAAGCCCGTCATGGACCGGAGGCTGCAAAACCGCGACGCCGCTGCTGTGCCGTTCGATCTGATGAAGCTGCTCCTCGTTCGTATAAAGCTTCAGCTTGCCGATCGCCCGCTCCAGCGCGTCCGTGAACGGATAGCCGGTTTCTTTGGCAAAAATCGAGGCATGCACCAAAGCCTTCTGCTCTTCCGCATCAAACATCAGCGGGGACTCGGCGAACGGTCCGAGAATCCGAAAGCCGCCGTTCGGCCCGGAATCGGCGATGATGGGCGCGCCGCTGGCGCATAACGAATCGATGCAGCGGTACACCGTTCGAACATGGATTTCCAGCTCATCGGCGATTTGCTGCGCGGTCATCTTTTTGCCCGAGCGAAGCATCCACAGGATCGACAGCATATTATCCGCTTTGGACATCAAAACGCGCTCCTTCCTTAGGGACGATCCCGACCGTTTACTTTTAAGTAGATTGTATCTTTTTTATACGAGCGGGTCCATGCCCTTGTCGATCCAGGAATCGTAGGTCGGACCGTAGAGCTCGGGAATCCGCAGGCCGGCTTGTCTCATCAGCACCGTCATCTGTCCGCGGTGATGCGCTTGATGAACCAGGGTAAAATGCAGGAATGCCGCATTGGTCCAGGGCTCTCCGTCGAATTCACGGGTAGCGCGAAGATCCTCCTCGCTCCACTGCGACTGAACCGCATCCAGAAGGGCATGCCGGATCCGGCGGTAGCTGTCGGTAATTTCGGCAGCCGAATCGGGAATTTTCTGCTCGCGGGACGGGCCCTCAAATTGCAAACCGAGCATGGTCATGTATTGAATCGACATGACCAAATGCCATGCCAGCTGACCGAGCGTGCGATGCTGCTCCGTCATGGCGGTTTTAAGCGAATCGTCGGTTAAAGCGTTCATGACTTGTTCCGTTATATGCGCCTCTTTTAACCATTCTGTCGTAAAATCCGCTTTGCTCATGTTCATGTGTTAACCCTCGCTTTGGTTTAGGATGTGTGCTGCAAAACGAGTATATTACATCATTCCTGACAGTTACGGTCAGTGATTATGGGCCAAAATAAAAAAATGGGATTGTATGCCCTAAGTATCCATCTTCATTTATAATGAATAAGGCTCAAGGATCGTTAAGGATTTTGGATACAGGAGGTGCATGGCATGCAGGAAGCGATTCGTGATATCCCGGGGGCTGATGGATGGATTGCCATTCAAGCGGTTGACAAGGGCTGGTCGGCAGATCGTAAATATTATATTCAGGATATGCAAGGCGAGGAGCGGCTCCTCCGGCTATCCGATATCTCTCAGTTCGAGAGGAAGAAATGGGAGTTTGAAACGGTTAAAAAGCTGGATCCCATCGAAATGCGAACGTCTCGCCCGATTGATTTTGGCGTCTGTCATGGTGGCCGGCAAGTGTATTCCCTGTTCACCTGGGTTCCGGGAGAAGATGCAAGGGAGGCGATTCCTTTGCTGGATTCAGAGGAGCAGTACCGGCTTGGCGTTCAGGCCGGCGCATATTTGAACAGGATGCATGGCGTTCCGGCCGACAGCGGATTGGATACGTGGGCGTCTTACTATAATTCAAAAATGGATCGATACATAAAAAATTATGAGAGCTGCGGCATCCGGCTTGCCGGCGCTGAGAACATCGTCCGATTTATGGAGGCGCACCGGTATTTGCTAGAAGAGCGTCCCGTTGCTTTTCAACATGGGGATTATCATGTCGGCAACATGGTGGTTACGCCTGAAGGGGAACTCGGCATCATTGATTTCAACCGGGCGGACTACGGTGATCCTTGGGAGGAGTTTAACCGGATTACGTGGGATGCCGCGATTAGCCCGTGGTTCGCTTCGGGTCGTATTCACGGTTATTTCCAAGGACTAGAGGTGCCGGATTCATTTTTCAGATTAATGGCGCTTTATATCGCAAGCAATCAGATATCCTCCATTCATTGGGCCATCCCGTTCGGAGAGCAGGAAGTGGAGGTTATGATGAACCAGGCCCAAACCGTGCTGAATTGGTATGATGGATTCCGGACGCATGTGCCCAATTGGTATATAACGAATGCCGAGGTTATGGCAAATCGCCGCGAATAACAGCAATCCGGAAGAATTTAACCAAGCTGCTGCATGATACAATGGCAAAAAACCACAATGGAGGTTTGTACTCATGACATCAGCGGACATTCAGTTTATCGGCGGAAATAATGTTGCCATTAAAATTCCGAAGCACAAGTATGAGGAGACCGTGCATTTTTACAAAGAGGTTTTAAGGCTGCCATATTTGGGCTTCAGGGACGGGTCGCATGCTTTTCAGCACGGCCCGAATACCTTATGGCTGGATTGCATGCTCAACTATTCGCAGCAGGATGTTTGGCTCGAGGTCAACACGGAGGATCCGGAGGAGGCTGCCCGATATTTGAGAGAGCACCGGGTGGACCGCAGGGATGAGGTGGAGGTTTACGAGAACTCGCGGGGCTACTGGATATCGGATCCGTGCGGGACGATCATCCGGGTGAATCCCAGAAAAGCGAGTGAATAGACAGCCTACCCGGTAAATGTGGTTGCCGTTGACTACGCACCCCTTAGACGTGCGAAGTTATGTCGAAGCGCCTAACTCGCACCCGGCGAAATTTTAGGCTCACTCCCTAAATTCCATGAACCGGGACACAAAAAACCAAGCATCTCCTATCCAAGATAAAGGATGTGACAGGGAATGCTTGGTTTATCTTTTTTCTGTGGAATTACGCTACGGCTTTAGAACGACCTTGGTGCATTCGTCCTCGTGATCGCTGAATATCCGATAGGCATCGCTTGCCTAGTTCCAGAGGAAGCCGGTGGGAGATAATCTCCTTCGGATCAAATTCGCCGGCGGTGATCCTCTTGAACAGCTCCGGCATGTAATGAATAACGGGGGCCTGCCCCATGGTAAGGGTAATGTTTCGTTCAAAAATATGGCCGAGCGGGAACATATTATACAGCGAACCGTATACGCCGGTCAGCTGGACGGTGCCGAATTTGCGCACAGCCTGGATGGCGATATCAATCGCGCTCAATGTTCCGCCCTGGAGCTTCAGCTTTTGGCCGATGGCTTCCATCGTCGACTTCTTCCCGTCCATGCCGACGCAGTCGATCACGATATCCGTGCCGCCTTTGGTAATCTCTCGAATGTATTCGCCCATATCGTCATATTCTTCAGGCGCCCTGCACCCTGTTCGAACGGTACGTGGTCCGAGACATGTAACGGCTGTCTACCATATTGTATACTTCGGGATTTAGCGGACACAGGATACGTTATTTGCTCTGATAAGAGCTAAACTTTGATGCTTGCGGACATGAGGTCCGTTAATTGCATAAAAAGTCCGTTTTTTGGCGGCGAAAGGGTTAAATAACGGAACTGGTGTCCGTTGCACTTAGAGAATGGCCTGATTTGTGGTAAATAACGGATCTGTAGTCCGATGGGTATGGGGATAACGGCGCTTGTTTGGCGTGGGAACCGCATGTGATGGGAAGAAGCTACCTGTTTAGAATGGAAACCACAAGTGTGTTGAAGAAACTGCCTGTTGGTGTGGAAACCACATGCGTGGTGAAGAGCTGTCTGTTGGTAGGGAAACCACCGCATACATAGGACCGGCAACCATTTAATATGGCACCGTCTGATTGGGGATTTGCAGGTGTTTAGTCGCGTAGACACGTCCATGGCCGTTTTTCGTCGGTAAATCGAGGCTCCCGCGCCAATAACCGGCTTAAGAATGGCAAGTGGCTCTCACGCCAATGGCCGGCTTAATAATGGCAAGGGACTCTCACTAAAACAAAAGAACGCGTATTGGAAGGGATTCAATTATCCCGCCATACGCGTTCTTATTTAGGATGTTACTATGTTACTTTCGGATTGTCGGCGTCACCGTTACACCAGCTTCAAATATTCTACGATCGTCAGCAAGCCTTTATCGAAATTCTCCAAATTAAAATGCTCGTTCGGCGCATGCAGATTCTCGTCCGGCAAGCCGAAGCCCATCATGACGGCAGGGGCGTTCAGCGTGCTGGACAGCTTCTCCACGATCGGAATCGATCCTCCGTCTTTCGTGAACAGTGCACGCGTGCCGTACACGTTCTCGAAGGCGTCTGCGGCTTTTTGCAGCATCGGATGGGACGGATCGATATTGAAGGCGAATGCCTTTTCCTTCGGCTGGAAGGTGATCTTGGCTCCGACCGGGGTGTGCGCATGCAGATGCTTCTCGATCGCGTCAAGAACAGCCTGCGGATCCTGATCGGCGACCAAGCGGCAGGTGATTTTCGCATGGGCTTCCTTCGGAATGACCGTTTTGCTGCCTTCTCCCTGGAACCCGCCGTATACGCCGTTCAGCTCAAGGGTCGGCCGCGCTCCCACGCGTTCAACGAAGGAGAAGCCCTCTTCGCCGTACAAGGAATCAAGGCCGAGGTCCCGCTTCAGTTTATCCTCGTCGAACTCCTGCTTGGCAAATTCCTCGCGCATTTCGGGCGACAGTTCGAGTACGCCGTCATAAAAGCCTTCAACCGCGACGCGGCCCTGCTCGTCATGGAGCGAGGAGAGCAAGGACACCATTGCGTGCAGGGCGTTCGGCACGCCGCCGCCGTATGTACCGGAATGAAGATCGGTGTTGGCTGTTTCTAGGGACAATTCCAGCGAGCACAGCCCGCGAAGGCCCGTGGAAATGGCCGGTTTGCCAGGCGCGAGCAGGGATGTATCCGAGATCACGATGGCATCTGCCGCCAGCTTGTCCTTGTTGTTGTCAAGGTAGAGCGGCAGGTTGGGGCTGGATACCTCTTCCTCGCCTTCAATGCAGAATTTGATGTTGACCGGAAGCTCCTTCTCTTGCTTCAAAATGGCTTCGACTGCTTTGACATGCAGGAAGAGCTGGCCTTTGTCGTCCGTTGCTCCGCGCGCGTACAATTTGCCGTTGCGGACAGCCGGCTCGAACGGCGGCGTCTCCCATAGATGAAGCGGATCTACGGGCTGAACGTCATAGTGGCCGTAAACGAGCACGGTCGGCTTGCCTTCGGCATGCAGGTAGTCTGCCGTAATAATCGGATGCCCGGCCGTCTGGTGAACCTCCACATGCTCAAGTCCCGCTTCGGTCAGCTTGCCTGCGAGCCACTCGGCAGCCTTGGCGACATCGCCTTTGTGCTCGGACAAGGCGGAAATGCTCGGAATGGACAACCATTCCTTCAATTCATTCAGATGGGTTTCGCGGTGTTCAGCGAAATACGCTTTATAATCAACGCTCATGAATATGGATCCTCCTTCGATTTACATTGGCATTCGAAAAGATGCCGTATCTTACTATTCTAACCGTTTTTCGGAGAATACGAAATACAGCCGGATCAAATCGGAAACCTGTCTTGAATCTAATCGGGCAGCTGTCATGCAAAATTGTCCAAAAGGTTCTCCAGAACATGCGCAGTGCCGGACTGATCAGCTTTTGCGGTGTCGAACCGCATAAATCCGGCGTTCAGGCACCCAGGACGGAATAGGTCGTGTATGCAGCTTTCCCTCTGCAACACACCTCTTGTATCGCGGCTTCCGCAATCATGCCGTATCCCAGCCGGAAGCTGAGAATAACGGGAGCATCCGGTCTTCCTAAATCATATAATTCCATATTAAAAAGAAATACGCAGCATCATGACGAATCATGATGCTGCGTATTTCAATGGATGACCCTCCATCACCGAAGGGCTAATCAGAATTTATCCCAGCCGTTTCCAATTAGCTGGCGCTGCAGGAATGGCAACTGCTGCTGTTGTTGGATGAACTGCTGACGCTGTTGTTCATGTAATTGCTGTTGCGAACGGAACTGCTCTTGTGCTTGAGTTGGGGTTCGCTGCGGTTCAGCAGCATACGTTCCATGCTGCGTTTGATCCTTCGCATTGAAATGCTGCTGGAACAACTGCTGCCGTTGCTGGAATTGCTGTTGCTGCTGCTGCTGAAGAAGCTCATAATCTCGATGGCCAGGCGCTCCTTGATGATAATAGTGCTGATTAAGATGAGATGCGTGAGGCTGATGTTTCATTTGTCCTTGCACTGGCCCTTGCTGCGGGCAGTTTTTTGGCGGCCCGATGACAACCGTGTCGGTGATCGGCGCCAAGGTCTCTTTGACTTTGGCTTCATCCAGGCAGTAGGTGTGAGCGAACACGCTGGCCGGCGTCAATCTCAAGAGATCCGAACCTCCAATGAATTCAGGCACCGGCGCGTCAAAGACCGCGATCAGATGCGTATTGTCGACCGTCGCCATTTCATAATGCCACCAGCCTTGGGGCACGAGCGCAACTTGACCGGGCGTTACCGTGAAGTTCAGCAGCTCTTTCGTAAACGGATTGACAAGGGAAACGATGGCTGAGCCGGAAACGACATATACCAGCTCCGATGCATTTTGATGGATATGCGGCTCCACTACGTTTCCGGTACTGAGATATATATCCAGCAGGGAAGCGTTGCCGAGCGTGTTCAATTCTTTTACGGAGAGAGAATTGATGTAATTCTGACTATCTTTTTTGAAAAACGGATTATTGCTCATATCGTAAGTAAACCGAACGGACGGCGAGGTGAAATCCATATAAGAGACTGCCACTGTGACTCCTGCCCTTCATCATGTAGTAGGCGTTGACCCATAACATACGTTATGCCTATGGGCAAACATCCGTGAGCCCATTTTTAAGAATCAGCAGGATGCAAGCCGCCCGTTGACAGGGCGGCTTGCGTTAAACACTCATAGGGTGGAGCTGGCGAGGTCAGGCCGATTTCGGGATGGAAACCGGCGACTTCCTTCCGGCCGAGAAGCTGACCAATCCTGCCGCCAAGCCAAGCGCGAGCACGATTCCCCCGAGCCATGGATGGTATTGAAGCGTGGATGACGTATTGACCATGAAGCCTCCTGCACCCGCTCCTGCGGCTAACCCCAGATGGACAATGGAGGTGTTTATGCTGAGAACCAGATTGGAAGAACCCGGTGCCTGCTGGATAAAATAGCTCTGGACCGCCGGGCCCGCCGCAAACATGGACATCACCATGACTCCCATCAGCGATAGTCCCATGACCGATTGACCGGCGAGCAGCGGAAGCAGCGCAAATACCGCAATATGAACGAGCGTGCTGAGGACAATTACCTTCCCCGCCCCAAAACGGTCGACGCCATAACCGCCGAGCCTGGAGCCGATGGCTCCCAATAGGCCAAAGCCGAGCATAATGATGCTGATGCCGGACGGCGCGATGCGAAAAATATCCTGGATAAACGCCGTCACATACGTGAACAGTACCGAGTTGCCCGATTCCCGGAAGAACGTAAGCAGCAGGGCGCTGACGATCACGAGACTTCCCAGCACTTTGAATTGCTGGCGGAAGGGTACGGGGGCATCCCCTTGAACATCCGGCAGGAGCCTGATAAGGACAAAGGCGACCAACAGACTGAGCAGAGCCAGCAGCAGAAAAATGGACTGCCAGTTCAGCAGATTCGTGATCCATATGCCGATCGGAACGCCCAGCACCATGGCGCTACTGAAACCCAGCACGATGGTGCCGATCGCACGGCCTAACGTTGCCGGGGGCACCATTTTGGCTGCGGTACCCATTGCGGCAACGAGATAGACGCCTGAGCTTACGCCCAGAATGACACGGGAAGCCATGAGCGTCCATACCCCGGTGCTAAAAAAAGAAACAAGACTGCCGGCAATGAATAGCAGAAGCGAGCCGAGCAGCACCTTTTTTCGATTGATTCGAGCAGTAAGCGAGACCAGAAACGGTGTTCCGATCGCAAAAGCAAGCGAATAGGCGGTAATCAGCTGGCCGGCAAAAGCCAAGGAAATATGAAGATCGTCAGCAATCGCGTACAGAATACCCGAGACGACCAGTTCCGAAGTAGCGGTAAGAAAAACCCCGAGCGCCAATAAATATATCGTATATCGATTCATATCCATTATCCTTTCCGTTGGGAGATCGATATCCTCAATCGGATCATGGCTAGCACATGCCGTTTCGGATAGTAAAGCATGAAATCTCTTTGTGTTTGTATTATAAGCAGCGCGCATATATGATGTAAGAAGGCAAAGTATTTGGATATTATCCAGTCATTTTGACTAACTTACGATTAGTTAGTGATGGGGTGAGGCAATGGAGCCGGTTAAAGAAGACTTTCAGGAAAAGCCAGGGTTCAATCATATCTGCTCAGTGCTGCAAATTCTTGGAGCCAAATGGGCGTTCCTTGTCATCGCGCAATTAGCCCAAGGACCGAAACGGTTTAATCAGCTTCACCGGGATGCAGCCATCATCAAGACGCAATCCTTGACGGATGTCCTGCGCCATTTGGAAAGCAGCGGCATCGTGAGACGCGAGGTATTCCCTACCGTTCCGGTCACCGTGGAGTATTCATTGACCGAGAAGGGGATGGACTTCCTGGCTTCTTTGAAGGAGATGGAGAAGTGGGCCGAAAAATGGGGAGTGGAACAATCCTCCTGACGTTCCCGCTGCCGCCAAAATGGTATGATATCAGAAAACTCATTTCCGACGCGTATACAGCGGAAATGAGTTTTCTTTTTTTTGAAAATTTCGTATTCTTATAGATAACATTTTCCAAAATGGGAATGAAGTGATAGGGAGGTGGTTGCCGTTTGCGAATCCATAAGATTAACCTGCTGACCAAGTTGTTGATTTCCTATTTGCTCGTGCTGATGTTTCCCGTGATCGTCATCCTGTGTTATTACTATCCCTATTCGGCGGACGTTGTGAAAGAGAAGGAAATGGACTGGAATGCGCATATTACGGAGCAGTTCATGACATCGATGGATACGTTTACCCGGTATGTATACAATTTGCCGTTCGAGCTGGTGCAGAATCGGGAATTCAAGATGTACAAGGCCGAGGAAAGCGACTACCAGCGTGTCCTCATTGCCAATGAGATGAAAAAATACAATGCAACCGATGCATTTATTTACAACACCTTGCTGTATGTAAAGAACATCGGTTATTTGTTTTCCAAAACTGGAAGCGCATACAGTTTGGACGACCTGTCCATTCCGGGCGTCGGTTACTACTATGAAAACTGGGCCGGCGAAGATATGATCCAGACCTTGAATGATCTCGAGTCTCCCGTCGTCAGGCCTGTTGAGAACGTGATTGTGCCCGGCAATAACCGGGTTCGAATGCTGACCTTCGTGCAGCCGCTGCCGGTAGGAGGCACGAATTCCCCCGGAGCCGTCATGATCATGGTAAGGGAAGATACGATCGTCCGGATGATGAAGTCCGTCTCGGAAACCTATAGCGGCGATTTTTTTGTGTTTGACGGCCAGGGAAGGCGATTGGTATCTTCCCATGATACGTCATACCAATCCTCCGATGACTTCCGGAAGCTTGTACAGGGCATAGGGGATGAGACATCTTCCTCTTCGGGCATTTATGCGATCAGCGGATCGGATTATCTGGTATCGTCCTCGGTTTCGGACAAGAATGGATGGAAATACGTGAGCCTGCTGCCGGTATCCTCATCCCTTCAGGGCATTCGGACGATTCAGTTGAATACGGCCATCCTGGTCGGCCTGATCCTGCTGCTTGAAGTGTTTATCATCTATATATCGATCCGGAACAACTATCAGCCGATTCGCCGTCTGGTTGATCTTGCCGTTCAAGTCTTCGAACCGCGGGACCGCAAGCCCATGAACGAGATCGATACGATCAAATATACGCTGGAGGAGCTTTCGATGGCCAACAGCAAGCTTGACGAGCATGTGAAGGGATCGCTGCCGATTATGCGGGATAACCTGCTGTTTGAACTGGTGAGCGGACATCTTGCAGGCTGGGATGATTTCGAACGGGAAGCAAGAAAGGTCGGCCTCCGGTTTCAGCATGATTGCTTCTCGGTTGCCGTACTATGCTGCGAAGCGGATGGAGCAGAGATGGAGAAGATATTGGATTACTGCCGGCGCTATGAAGGACGGCTGCCGGAGGATATCCAAGGTTATTTCTTTAAAAGCATCTATCCGCAGGAATTGATTCTGGTGTGCTCCCATGCGGAGAATGTCCCGCTCACATCCTGCCTAGAACGGATGCAGGATGAAATATTGGAGCACACGGGCCGGCGAACGGTGATCGGCATCGGCAAGCCTGGCGAAGCCCCGTCTCCGCAGGACCTCCATCTCTCATATCTGCAGGCACTCCGAACGGCGGAGTTTCTGCGCATCCGAAAGACCGACGCCGTGCTGGTCTTTGATAACATCGGGATTCCCCAGACCGGAGCCGTCTCCTATTATGCCGAAATCCTGCAATCCCTCGAGCTTGCGATCCTCAAGAATGATGCAGCCATGCTGGCCTCTCTAGCAGAGAGAATGATCGGTTACCTAAGCAATGACAGCCTGCCGCCACATATGATTCAGAGCGTGTATCTCAATACCGTTACCGTCATCTTCAACGGCCTCCAGCGGTTCCGTCATGACGATCAGAGCCTGCTGCGGCTTACGGATGCGGCATTTAACCATCGTTATACGCTGGAACAGATGATCGGGATCATAAGGGAAAGCTATGCCAAGCTGTGCGATATGATCAAGGAAACCCTCCCCGTTTCCCGGGCGGCAACCCAGGATGAGATCCTGTCCCTGATTGCGGAGAAAGGGATGGATCCGAACTGTTCGCTGCAGATGATGGCCGATTATTTTGATATGTCGGTCTCCAACTTCAGCCATCACTTCAAAAAAACGATGGGGCAAAATTTCAAAGAGCATATCGATCAGCTTCGGATCCAGAAATCCATTCAGCTTCTGCGGGACAGCGAGGAGACGCTCGAAGCCATCTCCCAACAGGTCGGGTACACCAATACCTCGAGTTTTATCCGATCCTTCAAAAAAATGGTGGGCACGACGCCGGGGCAATATCGAAATACGCATAAAGCTTAAAACGAAAGACCGCTGATGCCGATGACAAGGCCGATTACAGCGGTCTTTTATAAACCTGCTTGCTTAGAAGCCATTCCTAGGCAGCTGTTTCACAGGCTAAGACGTTTCAATTTTTGAACATATACAAAATTTGAATTCCAAGCGCCGGTTTGCAATGGATGCGTTTACATTTATGGGATGATAGGCGCCTTCAAAAAATGAGGATGCCTGAAAAACTGTCCGTTTACGGTGCCCGCCGCCTTCATTTAGAGTGAAAACTGTCCCAAGGCAAGGCCGACTCAAGGCCGTATACCCCCATGGACCAGACCAACAAACGAAACCAGGAGGTAATGGAATGAAGAAAAGGGTAAACGTTTTCATCTCGCTTGTCGCCATGACGGCCATGTTGTTAACAGGCTGCAGCGGGGCCGGAGACGGCCAGAACGACTCGGCGGAGACTCCCGGAGACCAAACCGGCAGCAAAGTAAAGCTTACCGCCATCATTACCAAGCACCCGCTCACGAAGCCGCTGGCCGAAATGGAGTGGCTGCAAAAGGTTGAGGAGACGGCGGGCGTGGACATCGAATGGCAGGAGATTACCGCGGATTGGGGACAGAAGAAAGGGACGATGCTGGCCAGCGGCGATATTCCGGATCTGTTCATCGGGCCGAACGTCATTACGGATGCAGACTTTGCGCAATTCCAGGGTTTGTTCCAGGATCTATCCGGCATGCTGGAGCAGGCGCCCAACGTACAGAACATGTTTAATGAAAAACCGGATACGAAAATAATCGCCACGCAGTCGGACGGCAAAATCTACGGTCTCCCGAAATATCAGCGGTTCTGGCCCGCTACCGCCAGCAGGCAGTTCATTAACCAGCAGTGGCTGGATCACCTCGGTCTGAGCATGCCGACCACATGGGATGAGCTGTATGAAGTCCTGGTGGCTTTCAAAGAGAAGGATGCCAACGGCAACGGCGATCCGAATGACGAGATTCCGATGGATTGGCCGGGAGGCATCGGCGGATATTTTAACCCCGCGGTGCTCCTGGGCAGCATGGGCATTACGCTGACGGACGGCAGCGGACAAGGTTATTTCGTGGAAGACGGTCAGGTGAAGAACTTCCTGACGGATGAACGGTACAAAACGATGGTCGCGTTTCTGAATAAATTGTACAAGGCGGGTCTGGTCAACCCGGAAGTGTTCACGCATGATTATACGAAATTTCAATCCATCGCGCGCGGGGAAGGGGATACGGCCAAGGTCGGCTTTACCTGGGGATGGGTGGCGTCCGACCGCTTCGGCGAGCAGCTGGTACCGCAGTACGCTTCCATGCCGCCGATGAAGGCATCGGCAGATTATGCAGGGAAGCTGTCCTGGAGCTATGATCATTACTCCCTGAATTACGGCACCAACCATATCGTCATGTCCGCCAAGACCAAGAACAAAGAAGCGGCCATGAAATTCATCAACGAGCTTTATGCGCCCGAGGTGGGCATGCAGGTGCTGTTCGGTTCCCTCGGACCGAACATTAAAGATAACGGAGACGGTACATATGCCGTTCTGCCTCCGGCCGATGCCAAGATGGATCCGGGCACGTGGAAATGGACCTCGACGATGGCGGACCACGGCGCATTTTATATTCCCGATACCTTAAAGCTGACGCTTGGCACCGATATGCAGGAGGTGCTGGGTCAATCGGAGCCGCTGGAGGCGGCCTTGGAGGTGGATCCCGATAAAGACGTGTTCCCCGGCATGTTCATCAAGTATTCCACCATGGACAATAACGCCATGAGCCTGAACAATACGAACGTAATGAATCTGGCGGAATCCAGCTTTGCGAAATGGGTCACCAAGGGCGGCGTGGAAGCCGAATGGGACGCGTATATCAAGGAAAGCGAGAAGGCAGGCCTGAAGCAGAATCTTGAGATTATGCAAAAATATTACGACGATTACATGAATCAAAACTAGGAGGGAGGATATGGGGCCTCGCAAAAGATTGAACACCTTCAGACGTGATTACCAGCTGTGGATTATGATTTTTCCGGCGATTGCCGTCATTCTGTTGTTTAACTACGTGCCGATGTACGGCATCCAGCTTGCGTTTAGGGATTACGATTTCAGCCAAGGCTTGACCGGCGGAGAGTGGCGCGGGCTCGCCTACTTTCAGCAATTCATCGACAGTTACCTGTTCACCGATTTGATGCGAAACACGTTTCTGATCAGTCTGGCCACGATCGTGCTCGGCTTTCCGGCCCCGATCATCTTAGCGCTCATTCTAAACCAGATTCGCCGAAAAAGAATGAAGCAGGTGATGCAGACCACCGTATACCTGCCCCATTTCATATCCATCATCGTGCTGGTCGGGATGCTGAACGTGCTGCTGTCCTCCGAAACCGGGGTTGTCGGTCACTTTATGAAGGCCGTGGGGCTGGGGCATATCAATTTGCTAGCCTCCACCTCGACCTTTATTCCGGTGTACGTGCTCTCCGACATATGGCAGCACTGCGGCTGGAACAGCATTATCTATCTTGCGGCCTTGTCCACCGTGGATCCCCAGCTGTACGATGCCGCCAAGATCGATGGGGCCAGCCGCTGGCAGACGATCCGGTACGTCGACATTCCCGCACTCGTTCCAACCATCATCATCCTGTTCATTCTCAGCATGGGGAATATCCTCGGGACCGGCTTCGAGAAAATATTCCTGATGCAGAATTCGCTGAACCTTCCCGTCTCGGAGGTCATAGCCACCTATGTTTACAAAATCGGGATCATCTCCAACCAGTTCAGCTTGGCTTCGGCCATCGGTTTGTTTAACACGCTCATCAATTTCGTATTTCTGTATGCGATGAACACGATATCGAAGAGAATGTCGGAAACGAGCTTATTCTAATGATCGGGGAAGGAGAAACGGTTGTGGAACATGAAACTGCCAGAATGCGCATCAACGGCAAGGAGCTGGGATTTAAGATCATCTTGGGTTTTCTGTGCGTATTGATTTTTCTGCTGATTGCGTATCCGCTGTATTTTATCATCATTGCTTCGTTCAGCGACTCAACGCTCGTCTCTACGGGGAAGGTCATGTTTATCCCCAAAAATGTTAGTTTTTTCGGTTACCAGGAAATTTTCAAGGATATGCGGATTTGGACCGGGTACCGAAATACGTTGTTTTACACGGTGTTCGGCACCCTGGTGAACATGCTGTTCACGCTTCCGGCAGCTTATGTGCTGTCCAGAAAGGAATTTCGCGCCAGGCGCATCATCATGTTTATTTTCGTGATCACGATGTTCTTCAACGGCGGGCTGATTCCGACCTATTTATTGATGAAGGGTCTTGGCTTGACCAACACGATCTGGGTGTTTATTCTCCCGTTCTCCGTGAATGTGTTTTATTTGATCATTGCGAGGACGTTCTTTGAAAACTCGCTGCCGCAGGAGCTGCATGAAGCCGCCGTCATGGACGGCTGCTCTCACTTTACCTTCTTCTTCAAAGTGGCTTTGCCGCTGTCCAAAGCGCTGGTCTCCGTCATCGGGCTCTATTATTTGGTGGGGCATTGGAACGATTTCTTTACGGCGCTGATCTATATCCGGGATACGAAGCTCCAGCCGCTGCAGATCGTTCTGCGGGATATCCTGCTGTCGAACCAGGTATTCTCGAGCGGTGCGGGAACGGGCGGGGATGCCGGAGGGTACGCGCAGCGATATGCCGACCAGATCAAGTACGGCGTCATTATCGTCTCGACGCTTCCGATTCTGCTCATTTATCCGTTTATGCAAAAATATTTCGAGAAAGGCGTCATGATCGGCTCCATTAAAGGGTGACGCGCCGCGATTTACATTTGGATGAAAGACAATAAAAGGGGGCTGTCCCGCTTGATCCTGGATCTGGCGGGAAGCCCTTATGTTATGTCAAATAGCGGGAAAAGGCACCTCCGGCATTTAAGACCGGAGGTGCCTCATGCATAAATGAAAATCAGGATTCGTGCTTGCTTTCATCCGTAAAGTAGATTCCGTTGCCGGAATCATCCTGGGCACTCAACCAGAGGCCGTCGGGAGTTTCGCCCGGTTCGCCGATCAATTGCAGCTTGCCGGGGTTGTTCTCGTATACATCCCGGACAGAGGGCACGAGAAAAACAGGTCCGGCAGCATCCTGGCTTCCTTCCGATACTTGTCCAACCATCAATTCCACGTTGAAGTGGCTGGCGTAGAATTGGGCATCATTCTGGCGGAGGCATTGCGTGCCGCATTCGCGCAAGTCGTGGAACACGGAGGCGATGAGGTCGGTATTAAACAGATTATTATCGTCATAAATGAATGTTTAGGTCATCCTTCACATGAATAGCAGCATACGGGTTGTTTTCTCAGATAAGGCCCAAAGGAACTAATGCAGGCAAGCTCCAAAAAGCGCAGCTCCATCTTCCCAAACGACATACGATTATCTTATGGCCGTTCCCGGATCATCTCCACGAAATTCATGGCGGCAGCGGATAACGCTTCATGCTTGCGGGTGCAAACCGCAATGATATTTTGCAGCACGATGCCATCGACGTATACCTGGCTGAGCTCACCGCGCTCCACGTATTCCCGCACTACGAGCGAAGACACGAAGTTGGCTCCGTATCCGGCAACGACGGCCGTGATCGCTTCGTGCAGGCCGTTGAATTGCAGCGTGATGCGGGGCGAAGGCGCGCTGTGGGTGCGGCATAAGGCAAATAACCGTTCCCGCGTCGAGCTTCCTTCCTCACGCATGACAAAGGGCTCTCTCATCATCTCGTCCAGGGAGATATGCTGATTGGCATAACGGTGGTCGGGGGAGACGACAAACCACAGCTCATCCCGGAACAGCTCCTCGGTCTGTATCGTATCCGGCGATTCCTCAGGGAGGCCGCCGTATATCGCAAGATCCACGTCCATGTTCAGCAGCTGCTTAAGCGCATCGCTGGAATTCGTGGTGGTAATGCTCATTTCGACGTCTTCGTACCGCTGCTTGTATTTTGCGAGCCAGGCCGGCAGAAGAAAATGGGAGGGGAGGTAGGTTGCGGCCAGTCGGATATGCCCCCTCGAACCGCTGCGGTAATCCCGGCAGAATTGTTCGATCTGCTGCTCAACCGAGAAGAGCCTTTTGGCAAGGGGGAGCAGCTCGGCGCCAGCCTGCGTCAATCCGATGCCTCTGCCCTGCGGCTTGAACAGGGTAAGGGAAAGCTCCTTTTCGAATTTCTTAACCTGTGCCGTTATGGCCGGCTGGCTTATATTTAATAATTCGGCAGCCCGGGTGACGCTGCCGGTTGTGGCAATGACGTGAAACAGCCGTAAGGCATGTAAATTCATATGGAGCCGCACTCCTGTCTAATTTATATATTATATTTATATAACCCATTTAATTATATATTATTTTTATAATACTAAATCACATACAATGAATGTGTAAAATCCAATTTGAAGTTTAAGGGAGGAAACAGGCATGAAAGCGAATGCGAATGATGCTGCGACTTGGGGTAAAGTGGACGATTATGTGACGGAACATTTGATTCCTTATGACGAGGTGCTGGAGAAGGTGTTGGCCGCAAACCGGGAGGCAGGCTTGCCTGAGATCGATGTATCTCCCGCTCAGGGCAAGCTGCTGAACGTGATCGTTCAGATCAAGGGAGCGAAACGAATCTTGGAGATCGGTACGCTTGGTGGTTACAGCACGATCTGGATGGCTAGGGGGATCGGGGCAGAAGGGCGGCTGATTTCATTGGAGCTCGATCCGCATCATGCGAAGGTTGCCAAATCCAACGTAGCGTTGGCTGGACTGGAGGATAGGGTCAGCATCCGCGTAGGCGATGCATTGGCGCAGCTGGAGCAGCTGGCTAAGGAAAAGGCGGATCCGTTCGATCTGATCTTCATCGATGCCGATAAACCGAACAATCCGAATTATTTGAAGTGGGCGCTGCAGTTCTCCAAGGCCGGCACCGTCATCATTAGCGATAATGTCATCCGGAACGGAGAAGTCGTCGATTATCACAGCACAGACCCTCGGGTGCATGGCATCCGAAAATTCATGGATATGCTGTCGGCAGACTCCTCGATTGCCGGCACGGCCATTCAAACGGTTGGAAGCAAGGGATATGACGGGTTTTATATCGGAATTGTGCAGTAGAGGACATAACGGCCCGTACCATGCTCTGAATGCGATAGCCCTGCCCTTACGGAAGAATGGCATGAAGATTCCGATATTTGGGAGGGAGCGACAAAAGGGCTGCATCCCCCATATGCCTAACGAGGGTGCAGCCCTTTTTATCGTATTCAACATAATATGTTAATTACATCTTTAGGTCATGCCCCGTTCTGGAAGCGTCGCCCTGTTCCTTAGGGCTGAACGGCCACCAGTTGGCCCGGCCGAAGATGCGAACCATCACCGGCACGAAGAATGGCAGGAACAGGAGTGCATAAAGCACAAGTCCTACCAAGACGACCGTGGCGATCTGCATCATGGACAATACGCCGGATGGATACATGGCCGCAAAGGTACCGCCAAGAATGACCACCGCGGACAGAATGACCGTGCCCATGTTGCGCATGGCATGGAGAATGGCATCCTGAACGTTCCAGGCTTTGTTCTCGTTGAAGCGTGCCATCAGGAAGATGCTGTAATCCACCCCTAGCGCGATCAGCATGACAAAGCTGAAGAACGGAGTGGCCCAAGTAATGCCGGAATACCCGAAGCCGTGGACGAAGATCATCTCCGTAACGCCGACGGCGGTAAAGTACGTGATGACAAGCGAAATAATCAGGTAGATCGGCATCACGATGGATCGCAGCAGCACGACCAGGATAATGAAGATTCCGCTCAGCATGAGAATCACGGTACGCGTGTAATCTTCATTCGAGATGCTCTGCAAATCGTTGTTGGTGCTGGTAATGCCGCTGATGGCAACCTCGGCGTTCTCCAGCTTCGTGTCTTTTACTGCACGGTCGACGGCTGCCTGAATCTGTTCGACGCTGCCCAGCGCTTCTTCGCTGTACGGATTGGTTGACAGCACCACATCCAGCGTCATCACTTTGCGGTCATCGGACAAGTAGGTATCGAATACCGTCTGGAATTCTTCGTTCTCCAGGGCTTCCTGCGGGATGAAGAATCCGCTGAGGTCCTCATCCTGAACGTCCTGAATTTGCTGCAGGTAATCCTGAGCGGAATGCAGTCCGTCCGAAATTTGTTTCAGCCCGTCGGCGCTGGAATTCAGACCTTCCGTCAGCTCTCCGATCTGTCCGGTAAGATCGCCGAACCCGTCGGCAAGCTGCTTCTGGCCGCCCTGCAGCTGGTCCAGCCCGCCCGTAATGGAAGGGATCTGGCTTACGATTTGGCCCTGCCCGTTAGCGGCTTGCGAGAGGCCGGATTGAAGCTCCGCGATCCCGGACACAAGCTGCTGCAGACCGTCGGCAAGCGCCGTTTGCCCTGCGGCTGCCTTGGCGTAGCCGGCGTTGGCTTCCGACAAGCCTGCCGATGCGCCCTTAAGCTGCTCGGAGATCTGTCCCAGCCCCGCGGCCAGCTCTGCCGTGCCTGCTGCCGTTTGGGTAACGGTGCCTTTAATCGTTTGATAATCGGTATCCTGAACGAGTTCCGGATGGCTGCTCTCCAATCCCGTGAAGGAGCCTTCAAGTCCTATCAGAGCCGTGGCAACGCCGCCAAGCTGTTCCTGGATTCCGGCAACGCCGCCGTTTAGGGCCGCTAATCCGGTGTCGAGCTGCTTGTAGCCTTGAAGCAGCTGGTCGTGGGCAGCGGCCAACTCTTTCGCGCTTTGCGCTGCCTTGGCGAGTCCGGCTTTGAGCTCGCCGGCACCGGCGCTTCCGCTTTGAATCCCTTTTTGAATGGCGCTGAGACCCTGACCAAGCTCAGTGATGCCGTCCTTCAGGTCGGCCGTTCCCTTCGTCAGCTCTTGCGCTCCCGCAGCAGCCTCATCCAGCTTCGGCGCATTCTCGCTGAGCTGCTTGCCTGCTTCGGAAAGTCCGTTCTGAATTTGGGTCAGCCCGTCTTTGGACTCTCCCAATCCTTCATTTAACGTTTTGACTTGAGTCGGAATGAGGAAATCGTTGATTTGCTCGCCGGTTGGACGCGAAAGTCCGCGAACGCTCGAAACGCCTTCAACCTTTTCCGCTTCCCGGCTGATTTTTTCCGCGAGTCCCATGTACTCCGCCGTATCCATCCGGTCATCGTTCTTGATCACGATGGTGGAAGGCAGCGACTGCCCGGGACCGAAGCTGTCCGAAATGATATTAAAGCCCTTGACCGAATCATAACTCGGACCGATTTCCTCCAGGCTGTTAAACGACAGCTTGCCGCTGTACGTAGCGAGGAAGGGCCCGACGATGACGGCCACGACGAGCATGGCGGCCCAAGGACGCTTGAGGGAGAAGGAACCGGCCGCTCCCCATAGTTTATTTTCGCTGTGTTCCAGCTTGCCGCGTGACGGCCAGAAGAGTTTCTTACCGAGGACCGCCATGAAGAACGGCACGACCGTGACTAACGCAAGAAGCATAACCGCGATGCCGATCGCGACCGCAACCGCGGATTTATACAGAATAAACTTGGATAAACCGATGGCTGCAAAGCCGACGAATACGGCAAGACCGGAATAAAGCACGGTGCCGCCGGCTTTCCGATAAGTTTCGATAATGGCCGATTGGGTATCTTCGGACGTGGTGAGTTCTTCCTTAAACCGGCTGATCAGCAGGATGCAGTAGTCGGTTCCGATCCCGAACATGACGGCCACCATAAAGATCTGGGTGAAAGTGGATATCGGGAAGTTGAACTGGTCCACGAGAAAGGACACGACCGACTGGGACACGAGATAACTGAGCCCTACGGTCAACAGCGGCACGAACGGTGCCACGAAGGAACGGAATACAACGAACAGGATCAACAGAATAAAGATGACCGTAATATACTCCGTTTTCTTCAGGCCTTCCTCGGAGCTGACGATGGTATCTTCGTTGATGAGACCTTCGCTGGTCAGGTAATGGTCGGCTTGAACGCCTTCGAGCACCTGATCGACCTTCCCGGGCAGCTCTTTCACGGCCTCCTCGCCTCCGCTGACCTGAAGCGCGACCATGATGGTCTTGCCGTCTTTGGCGATCAGCGTGTCTTCCAGCTCCGTCTGCGTGAACGGTTCATTTATGGAATCGATGTGAAGGCTGTCTTTATTGTCGTTTAAAGCTTGAACGCCCTGCCGGATGCTTTCCTTATCCGCTTCGCTTAACCCGTCGGGTTTGTTGAAGACAAGCGCAACCTGGTTCAGGGTTTCCCCGCCCTCGCCCCCGGAAGCTTCCTTCAGGATTTCAGCCGCGCGCGAAGAGGTATATCCATCCGGTACGGATAGCTGGCCCTTCTCCCGCACCAGGTCCGCCATGGAAGGCGCGAACATAAACAGCGCGACGGCGGCCACCAGCCACAGCACGATGATGGCCCATCTTGCTTTCAGTATAGCTCTCAATTCTTTCTCCCCCCTGATTCAAACATCAATTGCCCCAGTTTCTCGAACATCGAGATAAACATTTCGATATCTTTTTCTTCAAAATGCTGCAGGTAAGGGGAGATGATCTCCCTCATCTGCTCCTGGGCCGATTCAAAAATCGTATGTCCATACTCCGTTAAAGTCAGATACACCAGCCTGCGATCCGCTTCGTCCCGGGTTCTGTCGATAATGCCGGCATCCACGAGACGGTTTACGATGGCCGTGACCGAGCTTTTGCCGACCGCGAGCGCTTCCGCCAGATAGGATGAGGTACAGCGATCCATGCCGTTGATCAAGCGTACCACCTGAAACTGGTCGCTGGTCAGGTCTTCGCCGAGCTGCTCTCGAATCTGGGCATTGATCCGCCGCGATACCAGCAGGTAGACATCGACATACCGGTCGATCCACTGCCTTGCTTTGTCGTTCAATGATAGTTCTCCTCTCAAATAGTTCACGTATGAAACAGTTTCATTATTGAACTATATGGCAGAAGGAAGGAAAAGTCAATCTCAGGATAACGGCACATGCAGACCTCCACGGAATCATGCCCTTTGGCGGGTCTGCATGACCAGTTGATAAAAGGGGAAATATCCGCGACTAAACAGGGGGATGAGGCCTTATCGCGGATAATACGAAAATCCCGGATACTTCACGACGGGCCACTTCTCCTTGCGCAAAGCATCGGTGACTTCGTTTCCGACTCTCAGGTTATCCTGGACCAGGTCCCGAGGCGTCAAGGCCATCCATTGATTCAAGGATATATCCTCGAACCGGTCGCTTCTGAACATTTCCAGAAACCATAAGGATTCCGTCCCCGTGTTCTGTATGTAGTGGCCGAAGGCAAAAGGCACGTAACCGACGTCGCCGGCCCTGTAATCGAAGGTCCGAGCTGCTCCATTGCCGGCGAATACGGTCATTTTTCCCTGCCCGGTCAAGTAATACTGCCATTCGTCCTGATTCGGATGCCAATGGAGCTCCCGCATGGCGCCAGGTTTGATCTCGACCAGCGCGGCTGCAACGGTTTTGGAGATCGGGAAATTGCGGGAATCCACGATCCTTACGCTTCCGCCGGGGGTTATGACCGGTTCTTGCGCCAACAGCCGGTGCTTGAAGCTGAGCGGCACCGTTCCGTAGGGAGACTGCACCTCCTGGCTGGCAAGCGAACCCGGTACCTGGTCTTGAAAAATATAAACCTGCTCCTTCGGGATATGGGCAAAGGCGTTCTCCGGGACGCCGAAGTTGGCGGACAACACGTCCTTAGGCGTGTGGGCAAACCAGTCGGAGATCGATAAGGTGTTCAGGTCCGAGAAGTGGCCGTCGTCAAAGACCAGCAGAAATTCACAGCCTTCCTCGAGTCCTTGGATCGAGTGGGGGAGGCCGGCCGGAAAATACCAAAGGTCGCCCGGTCCCACATCCGCGATAAAATTCCTGCCGCTTGCATCCATGGCCGTAATCCGGGCGCTGCCCCATATCATGTAGGCCCATTCCGCCTGCTGATGCCAATGCAGCTCCCGAACCCCGCCGGGCGTCAGGCTCATGTTTACGCCGGCCAGCGTGGTCGCAATCGGCAGGTCCCGTACCGTAATTTCCCGCGACCAGCCGCCGTGATTCAGCTGCATATGCGTGTCGGAGAACGACATTTTCAGATTCGGCATCAAGCCCGCATCCGTGACCGGAGGTATAAGCATGTCGGGATTCTCGATATCCCTCATCACATCCCGCGGACCATAGTCCGGCCCGCCTGCACCGTCGCTGCGAATCGGCTGGGGTATACGGCCGGCATTTCCTCGTTTCTGGTTCTGATCCTCCATCATCGGTATCTCCCTCCATATGGTTAACGTAACGTATCCGGTTTAACTGCCATCCATTAAGCTTATGAGCCGGCGCTTGGCTAATATGTTGAGGAAAACGAAGTCGTCCAGGGGGAGATTCGCAATGACATATCTCACATTTAATCGAAAAGAGTGTTGACTTTTGAAAGCGCTGCACATACAATAGGTCTCAAATAGATCTATGATAGATCTATCATAGATTCAGGAGGGACGAGCATGAACGATAATGAGCTGCTGCTTGCTTTCTATGGCGATGATTTTACGGGTTCGACGGATGCGATGGAGGCGCTGGCCCGAAGCGGTTACCGCACGGTGCTGTTTTTGGAAGCTCCTTCACTCGATCGGCTCAAGAAGTTTGAAGGCCTGCGCTGCATAGGGGTAGCGGGCACCAGCAGAGCCAAATCCCCGGAGGATATGGAGGCCGAGCTCCGGCCGGTATTTGAGAAGCTGTCCATGAGCGGCGCGCCGCTCGTTCACTATAAGACGTGCTCTACCTTCGATTCGTCACCGGAGGTTGGCAGTATAGGCCGCGCGATTGGGGTGGCCAGAGACTATTTTTCCGATCAGGTTACGGTTCCGCTGCTGGTCGGAGCGCCACGCCTCGGACGCTATACGCTGTTCGGACAGCATTTTGCGAAAATGCATGATACGGTGTACCGCTTGGACCGGCATCCCGTCATGTCGCAGCATCCATCCACGCCGATGCATGAGGCGGATTTGCGACTTCATCTCGCGGAGCAGACGGCCGATACGATTGCATTGATGGATATCGTTGAACTGGATGGAGACGCGGATGCGGTTCTTGGCCGATATCGTGATAAACTGGAAGGGAAGCCGGGAATTCTGCTGTTCGATGCCTTGGATGAGGACAGGCTCAAGCGGTGCGGCCAGCTGATTCAGGACAAACCCGAAGGGGCGGGGGCATTCGTTGTCGGTTCGTCCGGCGTCGAATACGCTTTGGCTGCCCATTGGGATGAGCTCGGGCTCGCTGCCCCTTCGTCTGAGAAAATCGCGCCCGCAGCGCCCGTCCAGCCTACCGATACGATTCTGGCAGTGTCCGGGAGTGCTTCGCCGGTCAGTCGGCTTCAGATTGAGCGGGCGATAGCCGCAGGTTTCCGCGGCATTCGCATTACGCCGGACGCCATTGAAGATACCCAGGGAACGGCCCGGTCGGAACTTGTTCGACAAGCTGTAGACGTTCTCGCAGAAGGACAAAGCGTTGTGCTCTATACGGCGCTTGGCCCGGAGGATGAAGCGATCGGCGAGACCCGAACGCGATTGAAGGCCATGGGTTTCACCGGAGCGGAAGCGGGCGAGTTTATCGGCAGAAGCCTCGGGAAGTTAACCAAGCGGATCATGGGGCAAGCCAAGCTCGGCCGGATTGTCGTCGCTGGAGGGGACACCTCCGGTTTTGTCACCAGCGAAATGGGCGCCTACGGGCTGGAGATGATATGGGACGTATCCCCGGGAGCTCCGCTCTGCAGGGTATATTCGGACGACGCCAGCCTTGACGGCCTTGAATTGGCTCTCAAGGGCGGGCAGCTGGGATCACCGGATTATTTTATCAGCGTACGGGATGCCGGGTTCCTTGAACCGGATCAATAGCACGGATCAATTGCCAAGATAGGAGAATCAACGAATGACGATGGATAAAAGCAAAGGGACCGCTTCTTCACTTCTGTTAAAAGACGTGGCCTACAATGAAATCAAGGAAAGCATTCTGAACGAGAAGTTCGAGCCGGGGCGTTTCTTGTCCGAGCGGGAATTGATTGAGCTGCTGGGAATGAGCAAGACGCCGATTAAAGCGGCGTTGACGCGGCTGGAAGCCGAGGGCTTTGTCACCGTTTCATCAAAACAGGGCATTATCATCAACGATCTGTCCGTGAACCGGATCGTGGATATCTACGATCTTCGGATCGCGCTGGAGACGTTCAACTGCCAGCAGGTCGAATCTAGGCTTACGCCTGAGCAGATGCAGGAGCTGGAGAGCAATTTAGCCGAAACCGCCGATATCGTCAGCCGGCTTGACGTCAAGAATTTCGCACAGGCCGACCATGATTTCCACCTGATCATTTGCGAGTGTACGGGCAATCAGGAAATCCACAGGGTGCTCCTGAACTACCACGATCATCTTCAGCGAATCACCCGCCGGCATCTGCGGAAGGATCCGCACAGGATGGAGAAGTTCCTTGAGGATCATTGGAAGATCTATGAGGCCTTGAAAACCGGCAAGGAGAGCAGCGCCGACGTGATGCGCAAGCATCTGCAGGAATCGAAGCAAGCGCTTTTTATATAACAGAGAGATACGGGATCAGACCGCCATCTTGAATTACTACGAGGGGGAGAGACAGTGAAGGCTGTATATGTGGAGGATGCGTACAAAGTTGTCGTTAAAGACGTAGACGTACCGGAGATCGGGGCAGGGGAAGTTCTGATCCGGGTCAAAGCCGCCGGTATTTGCGGATCGGATATTCATACCTACAAAGGACTGCACTTGTTCCGGAAGCCGCCCGTCATTATCGGCCACGAAGTGTCCGGCGAAATCGTGAAGGTGGGCAAGGACGTCACATCTTTCAGAATCGGCGATCGGGTGACAGTGGAGCCCCAGGTCGGCTGCGGCAAATGCGATTACTGCCTGACGGGAAGGACGAATTACTGCGCCGAACGGGGAGCGCCGGGCCTCAAGGGATGGTACGGTTCGATGGCCGAGTATTTCGCGGCGCCGGAGGCATGCGTATTCAAACTGCCGGATCAGCTGGACCATGAGCTGGGCGTGCTGGTTGAGCCCTTCGCGGTAGGGGTCCATGCGGTACGCAAGGCCGGGATCGAAGTCGGAGACAAGGTCGCCATCCTCGGTGCAGGA
The DNA here is from genome assembly GCF_041954005.1 of Priestia sp. BR_2. Classification (NCBI taxonomy): domain Bacteria; kingdom Bacillati; phylum Bacillota; class Bacilli; order Caryophanales; family Bacillaceae; genus Priestia; species Priestia sp. BR_2. Next base: position 51,927 of record NZ_JAVFHM010000229.1, read on the forward strand.
CCGATCGGGCTGCTCGCCATGACGGCTGCCAAGGCTGCCGGCGCTACCACGCTCATGGTGACGGACGTCATGGATTATGCGCTGGCATCCGCGAAAGATATGGGGGCGACCCATACCCTGAACATTCGCGGCAAAGAACATTGGACCGAGGAAGCCAAGAAGGAGATTGCCGGCGAGTTCGATAAGGTGCTGATTGCTGCCGGGGTACCCGGGATCGTGGATGATGCCCTTGCCTTGCTTCGTAAAGGCGGCCGCTGCGTAACGATCGCCATGTTCCATGGCACGCAAACCTTCGATATCGTGAATCTGCAGCAAACCGAGAAGGAGATTGTGGGCTGCATGACATACACACGCGAGGATACCATTTCCGCCATCGATTTGTTGGCAAGCGGTGCGGTGGACGTCAGAGCCGTCATATCCCACCGGCTGCCTTATGAAGATGCCGCGGAAGGGTTCCGCCTGGTCGACAAGAAAGAGGACTCATCCCTGAAGGTCATCGTCACCTTTTAATTACCAACATGTCCCCGCAGCTTCTGCTTTCAGTGGCGGAGGCTGCAGGAACTTCATATCAGATTGGGGGAACGACAAATGTGGAAAAGACTCGCAGTTGTCATGGTGGCTGCATTGCTCATTGTAAGCGCTTTATTTATGACGAAGCCGAATACGGATGATGGCCCGCTCAAGCTAAGGCTCGGTCACATTACGGGTGAATCCGATCCGTGGCATCTGGGCGCGCTCAAGTTTGCGGAACTGGTCAAGGAGAAAACGGGCGGCGAGATTGAGGTAGAGGTGTACGCCAGCTCGATGCTCGGGAATGACCGTGACCTGATCGAGGGGATGCAGATCGGGTCCGTGGATTTTGCCCTGCCGGCGGGCGTGTTATCGAATTTCTACAGTCCTTACGCCATCTTGGAGCTGCCGTATTTGTTCCGGGACAAGCAGCATTTGGAGAACGTGCTCTATGGAGACGTCGGCGATGAACTGAAGCAGAGCCTGCTTGACAATGCCGAGGTCCGCGGCCTGGAGTTCTGGATGAGAACCCCGCGCGAGCTGACGGCCAACAAGAAGATCGAAACGCCCGGCGATCTGCGCGGCTTAAAAATCCGCGTACCGGAAATTCCGGCTTCCATTGCGGCTTGGGAGGCGATGGGCGCGACGCCGACGCCTATGGCTTTTGGCGAAGTGTATTCATCGCTTCAAACCGGGGTTATTGACGCGCAGGAAAATCCGGTTGCTTTTACCGCCAGCTCCAAGATTCAGGAAGTCCAGAAGTATATGATGATGACCGATCATGTATACGGTTACGTGATGCTCGCGATGAGTGAAGTGACGTATCAACGCTTGAATGAGTCTCAGCGTCAGGCTATTGAAGAAGCGGCCAAAGAAGCGACGGAATACGAGAATCAACTGGTCTTTGAACAGGAAGAGCAGATCATCAATGAGCTTAAGGATTTCGGCACGGAGTTCGTGGAAGTGGATAAGGGACCGTTCGAAGCGGCGGCCAAATCGGTGCATGAACGCTTTGCCAACCTGTACGGAAGAGAGCTGTACGACAAAATCATCAACACGCCATAACCATTTTTTCTTCAAGAGGGGGGATAAGCCATGCGGCAGACATTAAAAGCGATCGATACGCTCAACAAACTCGTGGGCATCGCAGTGGCCATGATCCTGGGTGTCATGTCCATCCTGATTATCATGCAGATTATTTACCGGATTGTCGGGTATCCGCTTCACTGGTCCGAGGAGCTGGCCAGATACTTGATGGTATACCTTGTTTTCCTGGGTTCCTCACTGGCGCTGCGCCATCATCGGCTGGTAGCGATCGAGCTGCTGCCGGAGCTCGTGAGTGAAGTCAACCGAAAGGTGATTCGCATCACCGTCATGGCGATATGCATCGTGTTTTTCGTTCTTTTGCTGGTCCAGGGCATCGATATTTTGAACCGGGTCTCCGTGCAATCGTCGGCAGCGATGGGGCTTAGCATGTCGGTTCCATATGCAGCTATTCCGATTGGCGCGGTGCTGCTCATCATCAATGCGGTAGCGGTCATTTTGGAAACGATCGTTTCCGATACCATCCCGCCAGCGAAGGAGGAAGGTCTATAATGCCTATCGTATTATTCGGATGTTTGATCCTATTCTTCGCCATCAGCGTTCCGATTGCCGTCTCGATGGGAATGGCGTCTGCGGTAGCGATCTGGTGGGAAGGCGGCACGCCGCTGCTTGTACTCGTCCAGCGTTCGTTCACGTCAACGGATTCATTCCCGCTTATGGCGATTCCGTTCTTCGTATTCGCCGGCACCTTGATGGAATTCGGCGGAATTTCAAGACGGCTGGTGAATCTGGCGAATGCACTTACAGGCCATTTGCCGGGCGGACTTGGACTCGTAACGATTGTAACCTCGATGTTCTTTGCCGCCATATCCGGTTCCTCCGCCGCGGCAACCGCGGCGCTTGGCAGCATCCTGATCCCGGCTATGATCTCCCGGGGCTATCATAAGAACTTTACGGGTGCCCTTCAAGCGACGTCCGGTGAGCTGGGGGTTATCATTCCGCCAAGCATCCCGTTGATTCTATACGGGGTCGCTGCCGAAACCTCGATCGGTGATCTGTTTATGGCGGGGCTTATTCCAGGAATTATGATTGGTTTATCGCTGATGATTGCCGTTTATATCATTGCGAAACGAAAAGGCTATGCACGCGAGAAGAGAAAGACCCCAGCTGAAGTATGGCAGGCTTTCAAGGAATCCTTTTGGGCGGTCCTTATGCCGATCATCATTCTCGGCGGAATATACGGCGGCATCTTCACGCCGACCGAAGCTGCGGGCGTAGCCGTAGCGTATGCGTTCATCGTTGGCGTATTTGTGTATAAGGAGATTAAATTCTCCAAGCTGATCAACATTCTGACGCAATCCACGATTACGACTTCCGTCATCATGTTCATTATTGCAAGCGCAGGATTGTTCAGCTGGATCATGACGCGGGAAGGAATACCGCAGGCGGTTGCAGGCTTCTTCGTGAACATATCCGACAACCCGATCGTGTTCCTGCTGCTGGTCAACGTGTTCCTGCTCATCGTGGGCATGTTCATGGAGTCCAATGCATCCATCATCATTCTGGCACCACTGCTGGCGCCGGTAGCGGCCGAATTCGGCATCGACCCGACGCATTTCGGCATCATCATGATCGTGAACCTGGCGATCGGGATGTGCACGCCGCCGCTCGGCATCAATCTGTTCATATCGGCCCAAATCGCGAAGATCCGGCTGGATCAAATCACAAGGGGCATGGTGCCGTTCTATATCGTGTTGATCATTGACCTGATGCTGATTACGTATCTTCCGCAATTGTCGATGTTCCTGCCAAACCTGTTAGGCGGCAAATAGCAGCATGCGGGTACTCGTCTTATAAGTAGTTATTGGTTGTAAATTAGGTATTGAAATACAGGAGGTATTGATCATGGCTAGCGCGGAAACGATTAGAAAAGAACTGCAGCACACCGGCAAATATATGATGCAATATGACCTTGCTTGGGGCAATGCGGGGAATATCTCCGCCAGAACGGAAGGGGACCGTTACATCGTTACGGCGAGCGGGACGTTCCTTGGCGAATTGGAGGAAGCGGACTTGATCGAATGCGATTTGTCCGGAAACGTATATGGCGCAGAGGGGCGCAAACCTTCCAAGGAAACGCCCATGCATCGGGCGATTTACGAGAGCCGTCCGGAGATCGGGGCGGTGCTTCATGCTTCTCCGTTCTACACAACGCTGATTGCCTGCTCCGACCTGGAGCTCCCCTCCAATATGTTCGTCGAGACGATGTATTATCTCGAGCGGATCGAACGCGTGCCTTACTATCATCCGGGGAGCGACGCGTTGGGCGAGGGCGTTCGGGAAAAGGCCAAGCTTGCCAACGTGCTGCTGTTAGAAAATCATGGCGTGGTGGTGTACGATACGACCATTCGCGAAGCGCGGATGGCCCTGCAGACCTTGGAAGTGGCCAGCCGGATGCTGATTACTTCGATGAGCGCCAAGGTTGGAATTCAGGGTCTTGGCCCAGAGACGGAGCGGGATTTCCTGGAGAAGGCAGGTTATAAGCCAAGGCGCAACTGGAGCTTGTAGGATAACGCCAATTCGTAACGAATCGAAATGCCGTCGGATGATCGGATCCGGCGGCATTTTTTCTTGTAATGCAGTTTTTGGCGAGGCTATCCAACTCTATTGTTTTAAGAAAAATACCGCTAAATGCGGCCTGACTGCCGAGAAAGTACGTCGATAGACGATTCTTGTATAGTTCTGCAAGCTGCAGCTTGAAATGTCGAGCAGTCGCTGTTTTTTTTCTGAAATGCACAGTTATCGGAGCCTACGTATTTATGCGGTGCGGCGCGATTCGTTTCCCAAGCGTTAAACCAAACCAGACCAGAAACAGAATGAGAGGCAGGGAGATCAGGGTTCCCATCGCGAATGCCGTGGCATCCACGATTCCAGTGGACAGCAGGCGGTTGAGCGCATAAATTCCGTATGGAATTTCAAGGACCGCAGCTGTAATGACGCCAGGGGTGTATGCCTTCAGCGCGATTGAGGCCCCCACATGTTTCACGCCGTCCAGCAGGAACACCGTAACGAACCCCGCGAACAGGCCGTTGAACGGGCTGCCGATATCGAAGGCGCGCGCCGTTAGAAACGTTACGCAGGTGAGAACGAAGCCAATCAGCAGTACGGCAAAGGAGAATTGCAGGGTGATGTTCTTATCCCACGGAATGGAGACGGGCGAAAATTTCGTGATCCAGGGGCTGTTCTTGTTCTTCCTGAGCCACCATTCCATCGTGGCAATCTCTTCTCCGTCGTGAATGAAAAATACAACCGGCAGCAGCCACAACAACATGACGAAATTCCAATCCGGCATGAATGACAGCATAATCCTCATTTCTCCCTTCAATCTAACCATATTAGCGATGCCTAAAGAAAAAAACTGAGTAAACACTCAAATTCAGAGGATAAAAGAAGCCGATGCAGCATGTTCTATACGGCCATCAGCTATTTTTATACATCGTTCTTCACGGAGAAAAAACGTCATGATCCGGGTTCTTCGTTCATCCCATGCAGCAGCAGCCGGACGAGCTCGCGAATATAGGATTCGTCCCCGAGCGGGAGCGCTTCCTCTCCGAAACGGAAATGGAGCATGCCATAGACCAGGATGGACGAGGTCATCATCATCATGGCAACCTGAACCGTGTGTTCCGGTTGACGACTCGATCCCGCCGCCTGTTCGAGCATGCTGCTGCCTGCTGTCCCAAGACCACCGATCAGCCGCAAAACCTCTTTTGATACCTCGGCATCCTTCATGAGTTCAGGTGACCAGATGAGCATCAGATAATCCATGTTCGTCCTGAGGAACTGGAGATATGCGATGCCGTATTGAAACAGGGCCTCGTCCGCAGGAAGCTTCGACAATTCACCTGCATCCTCTTGAAGCTGCGCAGCAAAGGAAAAATTGTTCACAAGAAAGAGCAGCAGCTTCCGTTTATCTCCAAAGTGGTAGAAGATCAGCCCTTCGGCCACGCCGCTTTCGGCCGCAATCTCTTTGGTTGTCGTTGCATGGAATCCCTGCTGGGAGAACAGCTTCAGAGCGGCGTTCAATATCCGTTCCTTCTTGGCATTTCGACGGGTTGTTGTAGGCATAGGCAGATGTCTTTCTCCTTTGGAATGAAATAGGCAAATCTTCCTTGTGGAGCTTCCGGTTTCCATGGATGCTAAATAGTCATGAGGGATGAATTCAAAATACTGAGTGTTTACTCAAAAGTATAATCACTCTCCAAATATTGTCAACCCTCGAAGTATCACCGCAGGGACTGTTCATTGTGGTCATGTTCTACCAAGGTGCACGGACAGACAACGTGCCCAAGTGGAATAGCCAGAGAGTGAAACGGCGCTGCAGCGTTTGAAATTTCGATATCATAAAAAACCACGTCGTTTACGACGTGGTTATGTCTCTCTTACCGTGATCCGCGTAATATTCGACGAGGTAATCGCGGAAGGAAATCGCGGCCTTGGACAAGTATCTGGATTCCAGCCATGCGATTTGGAATACCCGGCGTGCGAGCGGTTCTTGAATGCTGAGCTTCGTCAGCTTTAATTCCTCGCTGCTTCTGCATTCCCCGATTAAAGCCACGCCAAACTCCGAACGGACCAGATCGGCGATGGTCCCGGGGTCTTCCACCTCGCAGACGACCTTCGGTTGAAAACCGGCTTGTTTGCAAAACTCGTTATTCATCTTCTGATACGGATGGCCCTCTTTATAACCCACAAAGGATTCTCCGGCAGCCTCGCTTAAGCGGATGCGATTGTTTCCGGCTAAGCGGTGGGTGGGGGGGACTGCCAAGAACACCTCTTCCACGTGCAATGGCAAGCTGCGTATATCCGGATGCCGAACGGGCATGGAGGTCAGAAAGAAGTCCACTTCGTTATGTTCAATCGTCTGAACCATATCCTCCATCGAGGACTGGATAATATGAAAGTTGACCTTCGGATGTTTGCGCAGAAACAAGCGTAAAGGCTCGCGGAGCTGCTCCATGTTGGACAAGGCCAAATGAATGCGCCCATGCTCCAGCCCCGCAAGATCTTCCACTTCCCGCCGTCCCTCTTCCAGCAGCTGCAGGGCAGCGGTGGCTTTCGCCAAAAATGCTCTGCCGTACGGATTGAGGCGGATTTGCCTGCCTTGGCGTTCAAATAACGGAACCCCGAGATTCTCTTCGAGTCTGGAGATGGTTTTGCTGAGTGCCGGCTGAGCAATATGGAGCTCCTCTGCGGCTTTGGTCATATGTTCAAGCCTTGCTACGGTAACAAAATACTTCAGCTGCAACATTTCCATTACGGTTCACCGTCCCTGCTTATATACTCCAGTATATATATACATAGATTATTTTGTATTTTTTATTATCTATCGATGATTATAGAATGGTCTCAGAAACAAGATCAAGGGATGCATGAAAGGATGATCGATATGAGAGCCGCTGCGTTCAGTACGATTGGACCGCCGGAAGTTTTGCGCGTTATGGACTTCGAAGATCCTCAGGCCGGCAACGGCCAGATAAGAGTTAACGTCAAGGCGGCTGGCGTGCAGCCGGCCGACTGCGGAATCAGGGGAAGCGGCTGGGCGCCGCCTGGGGTGACATTGCGGATGCCGCAAATCCTCGGCAACGAATTCGCCGGAACGGTTGATCAGGTCGGAGAGGGAGTGACGAACTTTGAAATTGGGGATGGCGTCATTGGCTGGTCATTACTCGCCTGCTACGCTGAATATGTCGTGGTCAGCGCAGACCAAGTTTTACGGAAACCCGATTCGATGCCATGGGAGGAAGCGGGTGCCTTGACCGCATCGGGGCAAACCGCCCATACGGCACTTGGGATGCTAGGGGTTGGCCATAAGGATACGGTTTTGATTCATGCGGCAGCGGGGGGAGTCGGCTCTTTTGCCGTCCAGATCGCACGAGCCTGGGGAGCGCGGGTCATCGGTACCGCAAGCGAGCGAAATCATGATTATCTTCGTTCGCTGGGCGCCGTTCCCGTTGTTTATGGACCAGGCCTTGTAGACCGGGTCAAGGCTTGCGCCCCCGAGGGAGTGACAGCCGCGCTGGATGCCGCCGGCGAAGAAGCGCTGCGGGCCTCGGTGGCGCTTGTCGGCGACCGGAGCCGCATCGGAACGATCGTGGCTTTCGATCTGGTAGAAGAATTGGGGGTGCGTCCGATCCGCAGCCAGCGATCCAAGGATCGATTAGCGGAACTGGTCCAAATGTATGAACAAGGGAAGGTGAAAATCCATGTGTCGCAGACGTTCTCGCTGAGCGAAGCGGCTGAGGCGCATCGTGCCGTGGAATCCGGTCATGTCCGGGGAAAGGTCGTGCTGCGGATAGACCAGCCATGAGATCCGCGCATGATTTCAGAGAAAAGGGTTGTTCCAAGAGTAGATCTTTTACTGCCGGAACTCCCTTTTCTTTTTTTTAGCTTTGTCCCCGAATTTCTACCGTTACAAAACCATGATTGAATGGGCAACAGCGATTGGAAGAATGATCCGTACGTGCAGCGTCATACAAAAGACGGAGGGGGCGTCCCAGACTAAGGTCCAGGAAGAAACTGGTCCGCGGCAGCGTGTGAACTTTTTCCTCCGCGATATAATGGACATATACATAAACAGGAATGGACGTGGAGGATTTGAAGAGAAAACAGAGCATGCTGGCCGTGAAAATTTCGTCGCTGTTGATATTTGCCGTGCTGGTCGGATGCGATGCTGCCCAAAATGCCGATGAAGCCGTAAACCGGGAGCTTGATAAATTAGCGCAAATCGGGAACCTAGCCGGCGAATCGGCGATAGCCATCAGCGATCAAGTAAAACGGGAAGGGAAGGAGTTCGAATGGACGACGGCTCAGGAAGCCGGCACGGCCGAGGGATTGGTCATCGACCATGCCGTAGGCAATATCGAGCTTATCGCGGTACCCGGTAGCGAGGTCAACGTGAAAACAACCGTGTGGTTCAACGAAAGTTTTTTCAAGAACGATAACATTCGCACCCGGGTGACGGAGCAGGCCGCTACCTCCTTGGCGCTCCAGGATGGCATGCTGGAATTAAGGACGCATCCTAGAGACGACTCCGGCATTAGCCTGTGGGACTGGTCGCAGAAGCAGTTCGGCGATTCCGGATTCATGATCGATTATGTGATCGAGGCACCGGAAGCCCTGCAGAATATCCGTATCAAGAATGATGTCGGGAAGGTAAGGGTGAACGAGCTGAAGGGGGCTTTCGAGCTGCAGCTGGGAGCCGGGGAAGTTCAACTCAACCAAACGGAAATCACGGGCAGCTCCAGGATCGTATCCGAAGCGGGCAGCATCAAGCTGGATATTGGGCAGATCGACCTGGACGGCTCGCTGACGGCCAACACATCGGCAGGCAGCATCACCGCTGCGTTCGCGCCGTCCATGAAATATACGCTGAATACCGAAACCGAGCTTGGACAGATTACAGGAGCAAGCCGGGGACAGAGCGACGTCAACGGCGGCGGGGCGAAAATATCCCTGACGACCTCGGTCGGTTCCATCAAGGTTAATCCATAAGCGGCACATACACACAAACAAACCCGGATGAGGCTCCGGGTTTGTTTTTTTGTTACAGCAATAACCAATGTGCGAATGGATAGCGGATTACATTAACTTCAATACTTGGCACAATTGATATAAGTAGTGCACGCCGCGTATCTGGTTATGATTGAGGTGATTGAGGTACACCAGCGTGTCCTTGAACACCCGTCTGGCGTTATGAACCTGATGATGCTCGAGCTCATGCAGGACGTCCTTGATGACTTCAAGCGGGTAATTGGCTGAGCGGAGAATCCGAATGATCATAATCTGCCGGATTTGGGCACCATCGAATTTCCGGTAGCCGTTATCCTGATCCCGCGGCAGAATAAGGACGCCTTCCTTCTCCCAATGGCGGATGGCCGAGGAGGGAACGCCGATCTCGGCCGCAACCTCCCCGATGGTCAGCTCTTTCTTGCGGCCTCGGGCATCGACTGCGTCAAGCTGCTCCGTTTCCAGAATGCGGATGGTCCGCTCCGCAAGGATTTTATCCTGCTGGAGGCGGGCTTGCACCTCGCTTACGATCCAGAGCGCATCATCCAGCTCCCTTTCCTGCAGCTTCTTCATGACTTGCTTCGTCACGTCTACGCCGAAACCGGGAAACATGGCGCGGATGCACTCGAAATAAGCGGCATGCTCCTCGGTATATAACCGGTAGCCGTTCGGCGCACGCTCGGCAGGAGGGACAATTCCCCATTTCTCATAGTGCTTGAGCGCACTTGTGGTAATCCCGAGTTTCTTGGCGATATCAATCGGTCGGATGCCCATGATGCCCCCCCCTACTTCATCCGGATCTGCCTGAATCCTTACTTATTGGGGGATTGTATCATGAAGTGCGTTTCCGAGAAAAGACGGATGAAAAAATAACCTGTCACCTTGGGTGTGAATCATGCTCAGAATCATTGCCGTTCCAAAAATGCCCGAATGTATTGAACGATTTCCGGTCCATGGGATTCCAATGCAAAATGACCGGCACCCTTTAGAAGATGCAGCTCGGCATGAGGCAAATCACGCAGATACGGATGGGCTCCGTTCTCAGGGAAGATGTGGTCGCCTTGCCCCCACACAATCAGGGTTGGCGGCTGAGCATTGCGGAAATATTGCTGCCAAGCCGGATACAAGGGAGGATTCGATCCGTAATCCAGGAACAAATCCAGTTGAATTTCCTGATTGCCGGGACGGTCGAGCAGCGCTTGATCCAAGGTATAGGTGTCCGGGCTGATGAGGGAGGCGTCATCGAGACCATGCGTATACTGCCACTTCGTTGCCTCGATGCTGGTAAGCCAGCGCAGAGCCTCGCGTTTATCCGGGTTTGCCGGATCTTCCCAGTAAGCTTTAATGGGATTCCAGAATTCTTCGAGTCCCTCATCGTAGGCGTTCCCGTTCTGAATGATCAGGCCTCGGATCCGCTCGGGATGTCGCGCCGCGATCCGGAACCCGACGGGTGCACCATAGTCCATCAAGTACATATAGAAGGTCTGGATATTTAATTGTGCCAGCAATTCTTCGATGAACTGACTGAAATGGTCAAAGCTGTACCGGAACTGATCATGGTCTGGCGCGCTGCTGTAACCAAATCCCGGATAATCAGGTGCGATCACATGATACCGATCGGCAAGGGACGGAATCAATTGACGATACATATGGCTGGAAGTCGGAAAACCATGCAGCAGTAATACGACAGGCGAGCCGGGAGCTCCTGCTTCACGGTAAAAAATGTCCAAACCGTTGATTTTAGCCGTATGATACTGGATTTTATGTTCCATTGGATAAACGCCTCCTTGAATACCTGCGATTTTTTTATGAAGCGATTGCTATGTAGATCCTTTTGACTGGTCGTCATTTACTTGTAGAACACTTACCTCCTTTTTATTAACCATCATAAATCATTTAAGGGTATTATATATTCCGAATATTAACCTGTAAAGTTTTATTTTGGGTATTAAAAAAAGGAATCTTAGACGGTTTATCTAAGATTCCTTCGTTTGTTGTTTCTGACGCTCCAGATAAGCAGCGACCTTCATGCGGTTTCCGCATGTTTTGGGGCTGCACCAGCGCCTTGTGCCGTTTTTGCTATTGTCGTAAAAGCGAAGCACGCACGCCGGATTTTCGCAGTTTTTCACCAGCTTCAAGTCATGGGTAGTTAAAAAATCAACGGCAGATGCGGCGATCGGGCTCAGCAGGTCCAGCGGCTTCCGAAAAAGCATCCGGCTTTTGCGGCTGTACGCGCTGCCTTCGGCCACGAGCACGGTGCGCATGATTTGCTCCTTCAGCAGCCCGTTGATGAACTGCAGGCTTGCTTCGGTTGAACTCTCGTTCGCACTGCCCGGCTGAATCAGGTGAAAGATGTGGTCGCGGAGCAATCTGGCGGACTCCACGATCCGGGCTTCCTCCTCGTTGCCGTTATATACCGCCTTGCGCAGGTTGCGTTCCGCCTCCGACAGCAGGTTCGCCTTCACCATCCAATCCATTAAAGAATCGAAAGTATCCAGCAAATCCAGCGGCTGAGCGTTGACAGCGATCTTGGTATTCACGAAATCCAGCACGGGATGGTTGCCAATAAAATAAAATTCGGGTGCGATTTTTTTCGGCATGGGTACCTCTCCTCTGAAAACACGATACGTAGCGTAGATATTCATAGCCTATTATAAAGTCAATTGCGGTGCACAGACAACCAACAGGGCTTCAAACATTGTACATAAACCTTAAAGCTCCGTGACGGCTTTCGCCGTTGAAAACAGTGGTGGAGCAACCTTCGCAGGTTTGAAATTTTGTACTTGCATCAATGTTGTAAGATGGGTTTGTAAAATGAAGGAGGTAGGGAAGATGGAAGGAACGATTAAGATTCGCGGTGCCAGGGAGAACAATCTGAAAAATGTTTCGCTTGAGATTCCCAAATACAAACTGGTCGTCATGACAGGTCCGTCCGGCTCGGGCAAGTCTACGCTGGCCATGGATACGCTGCAGCGGGAATGTCAGCGGCAGTACATGGAATCCATGGGCATGGTGTCGGACACGGTCAGCAAGCCGAAGGTGGATTCGATTGAAGGGCTCTCCCCGTCGATCAGCGTGGGTCAGCACATTACGAACCGGAACCCGAGATCTACCATCGGAACGGTGACGGATATCTATACGCTGCTCCGGATTCTGTTTGCCAAGCTGGGGGAACGAAGCTGTCCTTCCTGCGGCGACAAGGTGATACCGAGTGTGGACGGAGAAGCCTATCACGGTCCTTCTGACGAGGAAGAAATCAGCGATTCCCACGAGACGGTTCATTGTAGGCGATGCGGTCATGGTCTCGACAAATTGACGATGTCGCATTTTTCCTTTAACAAGCCGGAAGGCGCATGCGAAACGTGCAGCGGACTCGGTCAAACGGTCAGCCTGAACATGGAAGCCGTGTTCCAGCTTGATTTGAGCCTAAGAGACGGCGGGGTGGCAATATGGTACAGCGCTCTCACCGATTATAACATCAGCATTCTGAAAGCAGCAGCCAAGTATTACGGGTTTGTGTTCGATGAGTTTATGCCGCTTCGGGATTATGGCGACGTTCAGCGCGATCTCCTGTATTATGGCGTGGAGAGTGAGCCGTTCAGCCGGCACTTTCCTGACGTGAAGCCGCCGAAGTCCGTAGGACAAGGCAAGTACGAGGGCGTAGTCACCGGAATATGGAGAAGGTACCGGGAGAAGGGGAGCGAGTCCGGGGAAGCGTCCCTGTTTCATGAGCATGTCTGCCCGGATTGCCACGGAACGAAGCTGAAGGAGGACAGCCGCCGCGTCCGGATTGACGGCGTTTCCATTAACGAAGTTAACGCATGGTCGATCGGGGAAGCGCTGAATTGGATGGAGGCGCTGCTGAAGAAGCTGAAGGCGGACCAATTAACGATCGTGGAACCGCTCATTTATGATTCCGTCGTGAGACTAAAGCGCATCATGGATGTCGGGCTGGGTTACATGTCCATGGAGAGGCAGGTCGTCACGATGTCGGGCGGGGAAGCTCAGAGGCTTCGGCTCGCATCGATTCTGGGCTCCGGCCTCACGGGCGTGCTGTACATTTTGGACGAACCGACGACGGGTCTGCATCCCAAAGATACCAGGGGACTTATCCAGGTTCTGAAGCAACTGAGGGATCTCGGCAACACGGTGCTTGTCATCGAGCATGACGAAGAAGTGATGCGGGCCGCCGATCATATCATTGATATCGGACCGGGTGCGGGAACGATGGGCGGCACGGTCGTCGGTCAAGGAACGCTGGAGGAATTGATAGGGAATCCCGAGTCCGTGACCGGATCGTATTTCCGGGATCCCACGATGCTGGCGGCTCCGAGTCGGCGCAGGACCGGAAACGGCAGCCTGCTGACGATCAAGGATGCACATCTGAGAAATCTGAAACATATTACGACCTCTTTCCCGCTAGGCTGTCTCATATCGGTGACTGGCGTATCGGGATCTGGTAAATCCACGCTTTTATTTGATCTTCTGGCGGAATCCGGAAGCGATCAATCAACTCCAATCGGCTGCAAAGCCATCACGGGCTGGGAATCGGTGGGACAGCTGATCAAGGTTGACCAATCGCCGGTATCCCGAATGCAGCGCTCTAACATTGCTACCTATACGGATGTTTACACTCATATCAGAAACTGGTACGCCAGCTTGCCGGAAGCTAAACAGAATCAACTGACGGCCAAGCACTTCTCTTTTAATACGCAAGGCGGGCGCTGTGAGACATGCCAAGGCCTTGGCGTCGTGTCCGTGCATATGCACTTTCTGCCGGAGCTGGAAGTACGCTGCCCGGACTGCAAGGGCAAGCGCTTCAAGGAAGAGGTTCTCCGGGTGACTTTTAACGGTTACACCATTTCCGATATTCTGGATATGACGATTGAGGAAAGTCTTGCCCTGCTGGAAGTGAAGCCAAAGATCATGGAATTGACCCGGCTGCTCTGCGATGTCGGACTTGGATATTTGAAGTGGGGACAATCGGTGAGCACCCTTTCGGGCGGCGAGGGACAGCGGATCAAATTAGCAAAGGAACTGAGTAAAAAAACGAAAAAGCACACGCTCTATTTGCTGGACGAACCCTCGACCGGACTTCACCCGGGCGATGTCCGGCAGCTTCTCGTCCTGTTAAACCGTTTGGTGGATGCGGGGAACACCGTGATGTTGGTTGAGCACAATCTGGACCTGATCTGGAATTCCGATTGGATCATCGATATCGGGCCTGGCGGGGGAGCAGCCGGCGGATCGCTGGTGGCGACAGGAACACCCGAAGAAGTGGCTGCAGTGGAAGCCTCGTTTACAGGCCGCTTTATCAAAGAAATCTATATGTGACGGGTTGAACGAGAAGGGAGGAAGTTGGAATGGAGCAAACCGTAGATGAGAAAGGCAAGGTAACAAAAACCACGGTTCGATATTTTATCAAGCTGCTGCGTTCTTTGGGCATTCCGAAGCTGGTGCTCTTTCTGGCGATCGTATTAAGTTTGGTCGGGGCGGTGACGGGACTTATCGTCCCGCTCATCACCGGCCAGCTCATCGATAATTTCGCAGCAGATGCGTTTAATATTCGCATGGTCGGCTTTCTGGCCGTCCTCTTCCTGCTGGAAGCCGTGGCCAGCGGTCTTTCGTATTATATGCTTGCCTATGTCGGGAACCAGACGGTGAACAAAATTCGGAAACGGCTCTGGACGAAGGTGCTGGCCCTGCCGGTTCCGTTCTTCGACAAGCATCGCTCGGCCGAGACGATGAGCCGTGTGACCAACGATACGAATGAAGTAAAGACGCTGATCACGGATCATCTGATCGCTTTTTGCTCGAATCTGCTGACCGTTTTGGGGGCTGTTGCGATCCTGTTTTACCTGGATTGGCGGATGACCCTCATCATCCTGATTGCCGTTCCGGTCGGGTTCGGCATTTTGATGCCCATCGGCGGAAAAATGTACAAAATCTCCATCAGCATGTATGGACAGCTGGCCCAGCTGTCCGCCATGCTGACCCAGGTGATCGGCGAGATCAGGCTGGTGAAAGCCTCCAATGCAGAGCGGAGGGAGGAGAAAAGCGGGTATGAGGATATGGACAGCCTGTACCGTTTCGGCATGAAGGAAGCCAAGATTAACTCGGTTCTGATTCCGTTGATGTCGATGGTCATGGTCGTTCTGCTGGTGGTCATCATCGGATACGGCGGCGTTCGCGTTTCTTCCGGTGCGCTCAGCGCCGGCGAGCTGGTATCGTTTATCCTGCTGCTCTTCCAAATCATGTTTCCTTTCAGCCAGTTCGCCACGTTTTACTCCCAGCTCCAGAAGGTGATGGCGGCAACCGAGAGATTGCGGCTTATCCTTGAATTCGAACCGGAGAGCGATCATCGTGCGGTGCGGCCGGCACCGGAAGGTCATCGGGACGTTGAATTCAAAAAGGTTACGTTTGCTTACCATGAAGGTGAAACCATTCTGTCCGACGTAACCTTTTCCATTCCAGCCAAGAAGGTCACTGCCCTGGTCGGGCCCAGCGGCAGCGGCAAAACCACGGTTTTTTCCTTGATCGAGCGTTTCTATGCGCCATCCGGCGGGGAGATTTGCTTCGGTTCGGAAGCAATCCGCGATTATACGCTGGAGTCCTGGCGGCGAAAGCTCGGATATGTGTCCCAGGACAGCCCGCTCATGACCGGAACGATTCGGGACAATATCGTCTATGGGCGAGAGGAGACGGTCTCCGACGAGGAGATTGCGGAAGCAGCGCGGCTCGCGTACGCGGAAGGGTTTATCGAGGCCTTGCCGAGAGGGTACGACACGGAGGTTGGCGAGCGGGGCATCCAGTTATCCGGAGGTCAGCGCCAACGGGTGGCGATTGCAAGGGCTTTGCTGCGGAAGCCGGACATCCTGCTGCTGGATGAAGCGACGGCAAGCCTGGACAGCGACTCCGAGCACGAAGTGCAGAAGGCGCTGAACAATCTGATGGTGGAACGAACGACCGTGGTCATTGCCCATCGGTTATCGACCGTCGTCGAGGCGGACCAGATTATTGTGCTTGAGAAAGGTCATATTACGGGAAGCGGCACGCATGAAGAATTGATCCGAAGCCATCCGTCCTATGTCGAGTGGGCAAAGAAGCAGTTCCAGACGGGGGAATAGGGACGGGGCAGGAAGGATTATTTACTGCCTGAAACGAATATAACGACAAGGTGACATAGCCTTTAGTTTAGATGAGATTAGAGGAGATGAGCAGAGCATGGCACAGATCAAAATTTACGGCGTCCGGGAGCGGCTGAACCCGGTGAAGGAGCAGCTGTCGGAAGTGATACATTCGTGCGTGGTAGACGCATTTGAACTTCCGGCGGATAAGAAATTTCATCGTTTTTTTCCTATGAGTCGGGAGGATTTCTACTTCCCTGACGGGAGAACGGATCGTTACACGGTGATCGAGATCAGCATATTTGAAGGCCGGACGGTGGAGGCTAAGAAACAGCTGATTCGATTGTTGTTCGAGCGGATTCAGCATACGCTGCATGTTTCTTCCCAGGACGTGGAGATTACGATTTTCGAAACGCCGCAGCACAACTGGGGAATCCGTGGGCTTCCCGGGGATGAACTGGCTTTAGGGTATAAGGTGAATATTTAGAGGCTTAGCTAGTATTAACAATTGCAAACAAGCGCTCGATTACCGCTGGCTCCGGAAGCCTGGTGATCGGCGCTTGTTTTTTGTTCATTCGTGTTTATTTACGGTGGCACTCCCGATTTCGTAAGGCGTGTAAACCCCCTCATACATGAGATGCATCGACATCCCGGCCGCGGCATGTTCCAAATTGTGGCAGTGACCCATCCAAAGTCCCGGGTTGTCGGCTTCAAACGCAGCTTCATACGTCTCGCCTGGCGCTACATTCAGCGTATCCGTCCACCAGGGACTTCCTACGACGGGTTCTCCATTACGCTTCAAGACGAGAATATGGTGACCATGCAGATGCATCGGATGATCCATGAAGCCCCGATTCACAAACTTCATTTTTACGATATCCCCTTCACGTACCATGAGAGACGGCGTATTCGGAAAGACATAACCGTTGATGGTCTGCACATTGGTCATCGTGCCGTTATAGAAGCCCACGCGGTTGTCGAGCACAAGCGTAAAGTTACGGTCATAGACGGTATCGGCGTCAAAAGGAACCGAGGACGGCGTGCCGTACTTGGCCGGATTGAATACCGGGCCCTCCCGGCCAGGAAGCGGCAGGTCCCGATCATTGCCGGCCATAACAATCGCTTCGCTCCGTTCGTTGATCGCATCGGCAGTATGCGTCAACGATACCGCATGATCCGGCATGGCAAAGGAAATATCGTAGCGTCCGCCGGCAGCCAGCAGCAGCTTTTGATTTTGTATCCACTCGGGACCGTTGAGATCCACGCCGTCAATGGAGGTTACTTTAAAGGATGCTCCCGATAAATAAAACATTTTAGGCATGTTATGTGCATTGATTAATCTTAACCTCACGGTTTTGCCCGGCATTACGGTCTGCCGCTGGAGCTTTCCCGTGGCTCCTAAGGTGAGCGTTGTTCCATTGCTCGTTCCTTTCGGATGAGCCATCACGGTTAAATCGACTTCTTCCAAAACGGTAGCGTCATCCGGTTCGATGACAAGCGTGCCATACAGCCCTTTGGCAACCTGCACCGAGGATTGCTGATGGGAATGATACCAGTATGTGCCCGTCTGTTCCGCGATGAACCGGTAGATAAACCGTTCTCCTGGCATGACGGCATTCTGCGTTAATCCTGCCACGCCATCTTCTCCGTTCGGAACATTTAGTCCATGCCAATGGATCGTAACGCCATCCTCCACATCGATATTGACCAGGGTAACCTCGACCAGCTCGCCTTCCTGAATACGGAGTTCCGGACCGGGAACGAGGCCGTTAAAAGCCCATACCTCTTCGGTTTCGCCTGAGGGCAAGGTGAGCAGCTTTTTCTGTGCGCTTAATTCGAATGTGCGGTCAGGCTTTGAGGTCTGCGGTCCGCGCAAGCTGGCTACACTAATCGATTTAATATTCTCTGCAGAAATGCTCGATGCTTCCGCGTGATTTCCATGATGGCTATGGTTCCCAGGTCTTCCGTTGCTGTCATGACGATGGTCCATCATACTCATTCGGTCCGGCAGCCGGGACGAGATCAAGCCGGCGGTAACCATTATGGAGGTGATGGCAATGACGAGCAGGCACTTCCATGAGAATCGGATAAGTCTCTGCTTGTAGGTTACACGGTGATCCATGTTCAATGAATGCTGCCATTCCTTGAATTGTCTTCTGCAGGAAACCCACGCCATGCCCATCAGGATACCGAATGCAATCCAGACGGTTATAAAACTGCTGAATCGGAGTGGAGATTGCGAGAGAAACAACATGTATAAGCAGGAGCATGCTGCTGCGTAGAACGCTGCCGAAAAAGGCGCCGCAAGGATGCGGTTGTTCAGGTATCCGCTTGAACCGTCGTTTAACTTTGCATGAAGCTCCGATAATTTGCGACTCGTTAATACGGGCAGCGAGAAGAAAATGACTGCGGAAATCGAGAGCGCATAGAGCGGCCACTGGATGAACACCTTGTCTTCGACAAACGCCCAATCGGCATTCCACAGCACCGCACCCGCAGCGAATTTAAGCCCTGTCATGATTTTGGCGGGCCACAACCAGAAGCGAAGTTTGTTTAGATGCTTATGCAGGTCTTCCTTCGGTTGCGGCAGGCATGTCTTTTTTGCTCTGTAATAGACGATCCACCATATAAAAAAAATTAGAAATGTTAATACGTAGTCAAACATTAGCCAGCTTCTCACCATTGTGTACGCCCCTTTACATTTGTTTTGCATTCAGTGTACAGATCAAATGTGTAGAACTGTTGGAGATGATCTTTTCATTCTGTGTAGGATCACTTCTTATGCTGGAAACGGGTTATAATGGTTCTAAAAAGTGAGAGGTTATCGCAATGGAAACGACGCTGTTGCTTGTGGAAGACGAAGTGGCGATGCTGGAAACGATGAAGCTTTATTTAGAGGGCGAAGGGTTCCGGATTCTTGCCGTAACCAATGGTCAAGATGCGCTTGAGTGCGCCCGAAGAGAGCAGCCCGCGCTTGTGGTGCTGGATTGGATGCTGCCTGGAAAGAGCGGAATCGAAGTGTGCAAGGAGCTGAGGCAATCCAGTGCTTGTGGAATCATCATGGTGACGGCGAAATCAGAGGAAACGGACAAAATTATTGGCCTGGAGCTTGGTGCGGATGACTACATAACCAAACCCTTCAGTTTGCGGGAGCTGACCTCCCGCATTCGCTCGGTTCTCAGACGAACGGCTCCAATCCAGGTTGAGGCGTCGCCTTTGCAGCGCGGAGATCTGTTGATATCGGAAACCAAATGCCAGGTTACGCGAAACGGGGAGCTCATCCCGCTGACTCCGACCGAGTTCAAGATCTTGCTGACGCTGGCCAACAGGCCGGGGGTTGTGTTCAGTCGATTGCAGCTTATGAAGGCAGCTATGGATGATGATTTCATGAATTATGAACGCACCTTGGACTCTCATGTCAGTAAACTGCGCAAGAAGCTTGAACCTGATCCTGACCATATGAAATACATTCAAACGGTGTATGGGTTTGGATATCGATTCGGTGAGCCGAGATGACGGTGCGCGGCAAAATATTCTTGGCGATGGGCGTCCTGGTTATGCTTGTAACGGCCGCGTATATCGGCACAACGCAAGGCTACTTGGGAAGCCTGTTTGCCCGGTATGCTCCCGAGGGAAGCGGGGGTGGCCTCGGAGGGGAGCATCTCGAGGGATTAAGTAAATATGTGCTTGGCGAAATGAAGATGAAAGCTCTTATGGTGACGTTGTTTGTTGCATGCGCTGTGGTCGTTTTGGGTTACTGGCTTTCAGGTCTAATTATTCATCCGCTCCATAAACTGATCGCGGTCATGCGAAAAGTGGCCGATGGAGACTTGACAACGGAAGTGCCGATCAAGCGAAAGGACGAGTATGGTCAGGTTGGGGAGGCGTTCAATTCCATGACGCACCAATTACGAGAGGCCATGGACCTTCGAAAAAGACTTGTCGAAGATATAGCGCATGAATTAAGGACGCCGCTATCCATCGTTCAATCTAAGCTGGATTTGATTCAGCAGTCCCCAACCGATGTGAAGCCGGAAGTTTTGCTTCCCCTTCACGACGAAGTGCTGCGTCTGGTGCATTTGGTGGATGAGCTTCATCTTCTGAATACGGCGGAAGCGGGGGAGTTAGTCTTATATAAAGAGAAGACCGATCTGAACTTGCTATTGGGCAATCTCATGGAGCTCATACAGCCGGAGGCGGATGCTTGCGGGGTTACGTTAAAGGGGCCAGAATATCGGGATTCGGCATGGGTTCTGGTCGATCCGAAACGGCTGAAGCAGGTATTACTTAACTTGTTGACCAATGCGCTGCGGCATACGCCGGAAGGTGGAAACATTTCGGTTCGAATCGATGCGAGGGACCTGTCCGGGCAGATTGCGATAAGCATAACGGACACGGGCACGGGCATACCTGCTGATGCGCTTCCTCATGTGTTCGACCGATTCTACCGGGTGGATAGCGGAAGAGGCAGGTCGACAGGAGGCTCTGGTCTGGGGCTTTCGATTGCTAAACAGATTGCAGCGGCTCACGGTGGATACATCCAAGTACAAAGCGAGCTTGGCAAGGGGACGGAATTTACGGTAATCCTTCCCTGGAGCCATGATAGCAGTAAAATTTAACGTGCGAATGTTATCCTTGAAAGTATAAAAAGGGGGAATCACTTTGACCTTACAACAATTAAAGTATGCCATCGAAGTTGCCAACCGTGGTTCCATGAACGAGGCGGCCAAACGATTATTCATTTCCCAGCCCAGCCTGTCCAACGCGATCAAGGATCTGGAGGAAGAGCTTCGCATTACGATATTCGAGCGGACGAACAAAGGAATATCCTTGTCCAAAGAAGGCGCGGAGTTCCTCGGCTATGCGCGGCAGGTGGTGGAGCAGGCAGAGCTTCTGGAAGGGCGTTATCTGAACGCAAAGCCTTCCCCGCAGCATTTTTCGGTATCCACGCAGCACTACGCCTTTGCGGTCAATGCCTTCGTGAAGCTGGTCCAGGAATACGGGC
Organism: Priestia sp. BR_2; assembly: GCF_041954005.1. Lineage (NCBI taxonomy): Bacteria > Bacillati > Bacillota > Bacilli > Caryophanales > Bacillaceae > Priestia > Priestia sp. BR_2. The sequence continues at coordinate 73,182 of NZ_JAVFHM010000229.1, forward strand.
AGGATGAGTACGAATTGGCGCTGAGAGAAACGAAGACCTACGAAATCATTCAGGACGTCAAAACCCTGCGCAGCGAGATCGGCATTCTCTACCTGAACGAATTCAATGCCAAGGTGATCAACAAGCTGCTGAAGGATGCAGGGCTTCAGTTTACCAGCTTGTTTACGGCGAGGCCGCATATTTTTATCAGCATCAAAAATCCGCTGGCCAAGCAGTCGATCGTGACCATTGACGAGCTTCAGAATTATCCGTATTTATCCTTCGAGCAGGGGGAATACAATTCGTTCCACTTCTCGGAGGAAATCCTCAGCACGCTGTCTCACAAAAAAAGCATCCGGGTCAATGACCGTGCAACCCTGTTCAATCTGCTGATCGGTCTGAACGGGTATACCATTTCGACCGGGGTGCTGAGCGCCGACCTGAACGGGAACGAGATTATTCCGGTTCCGCTCGCCTGCGATGAGACGATCAACGTCGGATGGATCAGCCATAAAAACGCGACCCTGTCCAAGCTTGCCGCAGCTTATGTCGAGGCGCTGCATGAAGCGATTGCCACCTGATTTTGATGGGATAGCTTCATACTATAGCTGGCTATAGTTTATTAGAGTTACTTATAACAGCAGCATGATGGATACCTTTCTTACTCGCCCAAACGGAAGAACAGCAGTTGGAGAAACTGAGGTTCATTAAAGATTTCGTGTACGAAATTTGGGTCTCGTAATTATTCATTCACCCTTTAGTACTCATAACGGCAGGCTGGCAGGCAGCCTACCATGAATGCTGAGGGGATTTTTTTTGCCAGAAAATCTAATATAACATATTTATGTACAGGATATTGCATGCGTGTGACTTTTTGCATACAATGGAATGGTAAATGATATGTACGTTAAGATACTTCGGATCCACGGGAGGAATTTCATATGTCCAGTCAATCGTTAAGCGCTTTCTTACAGGATAATCTAACGGAACTCAAGCAGCAAGGGCTCTATAATACCATCCAGCCTCTTGAAAGTCCGAACGGTCCGCTCATTGCCATTCAGGGTCGTGAATTCGTGAATTTATCTTCCAACAACTATCTCGGACTGGCAAATGATGAGCGACTGAAAGAAGCAGCCATCCGGGCTACGACCGATTTCGGAACAGGAAGCGGCGCCGTTCGCTCCATTAACGGAACGCTTTCACTTCATGTAGAGCTTGAGGAGAAGCTTGCGCAGTTCAAGGGAACCGAAGCGGTGCTGACGTATCAGTCCGGTTTCAATTGCAATATGGCGGCGATCTCGGCGGTGATGGGTGCCGGGGATGCGATTTTGTCGGATGAGCTGAACCATGCGTCCATTATTGACGGCTGCCGGTTGACCAAGGCGAAGGTTATTCGGTTTAACCATTCGGACATGGACGATTTGCGTTCGAAAGCAAAAGAAGCGAGAGAATCCGGTTTATACGGCAAGATCATGGTGATTACCGATGGCGTGTTCTCGATGGATGGCGACATTGCAAAACTCCCCGAAATCGTGGAGATCGCCGAGACCTATGATCTGATCACTTACGTGGATGACGCGCATGGATCGGGCGTGCTTGGCGGCGGTGCAGGCACCGTGAAGCATTTCGGGTTGTCGGATCGGGTGGATATCCAGATCGGAACCCTGTCCAAAGCGGTTGGCGTTGTCGGCGGTTATGTTGCTGGATCGCGCGACCTGGTGGATTGGCTCAAGGTTCGCAGCCGTCCGTTCTTGTTCTCGACTGCGCTGCCTCCAGGTACCGTAGCCGCTTGCATTACCGCTATCGACATCCTGCAGAACAGCAAAGACCTGCAAACGAAGCTGTGGGAGAACACCCGTTATCTGCAGGAAGGCCTTAAGCGCCTTGGTTATTCCGTCGGCCGCACGGAAACTCCGATTACGCCTTGCATCATCGGAGATGAAGCAACGACCCAGACATTCAGCACGAGATTGTACGAAGAAGGCGTGTATGCCAAATCGATCGTGTTCCCGACGGTACCAAAAGGTACGGGAAGAGTTCGGAATATGCCAACCGCCATGCATACGAAGGAGATGCTGGATCGCGCACTTTCCGCATATGAAACCATCGGACGCGAGCTGGGTCTGATCTAATAAGGGGGCACGAGTTTATGAAACGAATTATGGTAACCGGTGCACTCGGTCAGATCGGCTCAGACCTGGTGGCGAAATTGCGCCAGATTTACGGCGAAGAAGCCGTTCTTGCAACGGACATTCGCCAAATCCATCATGAAACGGTCCTATCGGGACCGTTCAAAACACTGGACGTAACCGATCACCATGCATTTCACGAAGCGGCTAAAGAGTTTCGGGCAGATACGATCATTCATCTAGCGGCTCTGTTGTCGGCCAAGGCAGAATCCAATCCGGCACTGGCCTGGAATCTGAACATGGGCGGTCTGTTAAGTGCGCTGGAGACGGCGCGGGCCTTGTCCTGCCAGTTCTTTACGCCGAGCTCCATCGCGGCATTCGGGGCGGACACCCCCAAAAACGCAACGCCGCAAGACACGCTGCAGCGTCCGCTAACCATGTATGGAGTCAGTAAGGTCTCCGGGGAGCTGTTGTGCGACTATTATTACCATAAATACGGAGTGGATACCCGGGGATTGCGCTTTCCGGGACTGATCTCCCATTCCGCGCCTCCGGGCGGGGGAACGACGGATTATGCGGTTGAGATGTATGTGGCCGCGATCCGCAGCGGAAGCTATACTTCTTTTATTGATAAAGGGACCTACCTTGATATGATGTACATGCCGGATGCGATTTCCGCCATCATTGCATTGATGGAGGCGGATCCGGCTAAGCTGAAGCATCGCAATGCTTTCAATGTTACGGCAATGAGCGTCGATCCTGAAGGAATTGCGGCCAGCATTCGCCGGCATATTCCGGATTTCAGCCTCGACTATGACGTGGATCCGGTCCGTCAAGCGATTGCAAGCGAATGGCCGGACTCGATTGACGCAACTGCGGCACGCGAAGAATGGGGATTTGATGTACAATATGATTTGAACCATATGACCGATGATATGGTGTCAAAGCTTATGGAGAAGCGGCGGGCTGATCAGAGCAAGATCAGTTAACGGCTTAGTTTCAGAAGGAGGATATGGTTACACTTGGAACCCATTCATAAAAAGGTAGGGAGAAATCTGCAAGCCATCCGTAAATCACGGGGCCTCAGCCTCGATAACGTAGCCGAGTTGACCGGTGTCAGCAAAGCCATGCTGGGACAGATCGAGCGTGGGGATTCCAACCCGACGATCTCGGTATTGTGGCGCATCGTCAGCGGCCTCGGCATTTCATTCACCACGCTCATCGAGGAGGCGGAAACCGAAGTGACCGTGGTCTCTCCGGATGACGTGGAGCCTTTTCACGAGGCGGAAGGCGCGTACCGGGTGCACCCTTTGTTCTCCTACAACCTGCGTACCAAATTCGAGTCCTATATGGTCATCATGGATCCGGGTTGCGATCACGGGTCCGAAGCTCATAATGACGGCGTGGAGGAGTATATTTTTGTGCATCAGGGAGAGCTTGAGCTTTGGCGCGAAGATGAAAGCTATACCGTGCCTGCCGGAAGCTCCGTCCATTTCTCGGCTAACCGGCCTCATCGGTACGTCAACCCTGGTAACGAAACGACGAAATTTTACACGATTATTTTCTACGCGGATGCCGCAGCCAGGGGATGAATACCTTCGTGTTGGCGGGCCAGTGATCGTGGTACTCTAGCGACCGTTTACGAGTTAAACGTGCTGTGAGTTGAGTTGTATGGCGGTGTGACGGGGATGCTAGTATAGGTGTATCCGGCATTGCGATGGAGCGATTTGCCAGCGTGGAGCGTCCAAAGCCCTGGAGCCGCTTGGGCGTGTTGCGCGGCGAAAGACCGGGAATGCGGCTTGGGCGTGTGGTCAAAGCCTGGCAAAGCCGCTGGTCTTGTAGTGCGGCGAAAGCCTGGCAAAGCCGCTCGGCCGTGTTGCGCGGCGAAAGCCTGGCAAAGCCGATTGGCCGTGTGGCACGGCCAAAGACCGGCAAAGCCGCTCGGTCGTGTGGAGCGGCTAAAGTCCGGCAATGTTGCTTTGCCGTGTTGCGCGGCGAAAGCCTGGCAAAGCCGCTTGGGCGTGTGGCGCGGTCAAAGACCGGGAATGCGGCTCGGTCGTGTGGAGCGGTTAAAGTCCGGCAATGCGGCTTTGGCGTGTTGCGCGGCCAAAGACCGTCAATGCCGCTGGTCTTGTGGTGCGGTCAAAGCCCTGGCAAAGCCGCTTGGCCGTGTGGCGGCTAAGCCTGGCCTTGCGGAACAATGGTAATTGCCGTCCTGCCATGCCTTGGTAATCTGCCCAGTGTACACGCGGTGTTTAGCGGACACAGGAGACCTTATTTCGTAGAAAATAGAGGTTTGAGCGAAATTATCGGACAGGGAATCCGTTATTCTCTGAAAAGAGCGGTATTATGGCTGCTTTCGGAGTAAATAACGGATCTGGTGTCCGTTAGAACGTTAATGGACCTCATATCTGGAAAATAACGGATCTGCTGTCCGTTAGCGCGATACGAGGGCCTCTTATCTGGGAAAAAACGTATCTGATGTCCGTTAGCTACGGCGTGGGCGTTCGGCGGGTGTTCTTGTCCGCCATCGCCGCAGCTTCGATCCGGCAGAGTAAACGAAGCCGAGTGTGGACCGACAAACGCTAGTTTCCTTTGCCGCCTATGCTCCTTTAAGTAGTTAGTTATCGATTTGTCTGACAGTGCATCACCGTTTTTTGCATACCCATTATGAACAGAGGCGGGATCAGGAATGTAACCTGAAACTTGCCTTTTTGTTTTACCCTTCTGAAAAGCAAAACTCCCGGCAGTATGGGTCATCCTCGTTCCTGTTCCCAGCTATTCTCTCTGTACCTTATTTCGCACATTTCTCAAAGTACCGTTACCAGTTACCGCATTTTCGCATTTTCCCCCACGTCTCTATTCATAAAAAAGAGGGGCATTTCTGCGCTTTCCCTTCCAAGTCATTCCCCCGTGTATCCAATCTCAATAAACACACTATGATCGACAGCCAATCAAGCAAGCCCGGACTACGCACCGTGGGCGCGATGCGCTTTACTTTGACAAAATAAATTAACTTGTGTTAATTTATTTACAAGAGTTAATAAAAGGTGGTGTATTCCCTTGCAACATCCGGATATCCCATTAAGGGAGTTAAAAAAAGCCAAGAACAAAATCGCGCTGTACGAAGCGGGATTATCTTTGATGAAGGATCGGATGTTCAGCCAGGTCATGCTGGAGGACATCTGCAGGAGCGCCGAAATATCCAAGGTCACTTTTTTCAAGTTCTACCAACGCAAAGAGGATTTGCTGATTTATTTTATGCGGGTTTGGCTGACCGAGCGGATGATCGAGATCGACCAGGAAGGGAAAAAAGGGTTTCAGGCATTCCGCCATCTGCTGTCCGAGGTCGCTAAGGAGCATCAAGTAAGGCCGGGCATGATGCCGAGTTTGATCTCTTTTCTCGCGGAGCAGAACATGCAGCCCTGCATGCCGGAGCTGAGCCGGGCTGAAGTATCGCTGCTCTTTCCCGGTCACGAGGAAGCGGGAAGCGAATCGCCCAACATGCATGCTCTATTCGAGCGGTTCATGAAGGAGGAAGCTCAAGCCGGCAGGCTGAATAAAGCCTTAACCTTGGAGCAAGCCGTACAGATTTGTTTCACCGTTTTTTACGGGGCGTTTCTGACGGCTCAGTTGTACAATTCCACGGAAATCGGCTGCTTTTACGAAACGCACCTAGGTCTGCTCGAAATCAAGGAAGGGGAGTGAGCAAGCATGAGCAAAGTAATTCCAGGTCGATATACCGCCCACATGGACGGTTCTTTCGTTGTATTCGTCATCGGGTTTCGAATTAACAAATGGTGGGCGGTACATAAGTGGCTGCCGGTCATGAGCGCCATGTCCCCGATGCTGCAGGAGCTGTACCGGAACAAGGAGGAGCTCGGCTTCATGGACGGTACTTATCATTTTTCGGGGCGCGGGCTTACCCTCATCCAATATTGGAGAAGCTTCGAACACCTCGAGCACTATGCCCGCCACGGAGCCAACCACCTGACGGCATGGCGGGAGTTCAACCGCAAGGTCGGAACGGGAGGAGACGTGGGGATTTTTCACGAAACCTATCTGGTCCAGGAAGGCCAGTATGAATGCCTGTACAACAACATGCCGCGCTTCGGTTTGGCCAAAGCCGGAGCCCATGTATCCGCGACAGGCCGCAGGGAAACGGCAAGCCGTCGGCTTGGCCGCGAGGGTGAACCCGCTGTGCCGACTCCTCCCAATCCCTAGACCCTTATAGATTTACGGCGGCGAATCCTCTACGTTTCCCTCAGCTAAAGATAAGTATGATTACCATAGGATCAAGACCAAGTCAATGCTATGGAAGTAATGATGCTTTAGACGCGTTTTTCTTCCGAGGTTCAAAAAAGTGTTGGTAAACCCCGTCCGTTCTTCTATGATGAAATTACTTTCAATCGATGACGAGATAAGGAATTAATCGCTCAGGGGGATGCCTATGGGAAGGAAAGCGTGGTTTTACCGTCAGCTTTTATCGTATATGCCGGTCTTCTTTATCGTGATTTCCTTTGTGTTTTTTGTCTTTTTCCAAATGCTCGGGGAACAGTCGCGGCAGGGCGCGATCCAGGCTAATGAGACGATGATTCAGCAGGCGATGCGTTCGGTCGACAATTCGCTGAAGGCCATCGATCAGATGCTGGTGCAGGAATTGCTTTTCAACCCTGATATGTCGGGATTTTTCAATCAAGAGGATCAGGACAACGTCTATTTGAACATGCAGGCCGTGAAGGCCATGAAGCAGTTCAAGGTTTCCAACCCGCTTGTGGATTCCATGGTCCTCGTTCGAACCCAGGATGAATTCGTCCTAAGCTCTTCGTCCACTTTCCGTTTGCAGGATTATGCGGATTATGACTTTCTCCAGCCTTATCTGAGCCAGGTCAATAGCGAAGCAAAATGGAGCGCCCTGCGGAGTTTCCGGGAATTCAGCTTTAACAGCACGCAGCAGGTGGTCACCCTGGTACGGGATGCCCCCTTCGTTACCCATGGCAAAGGCGTGATTGCCGTCAATATCAAGGTAGACGCCATACATAACATGATTCAGGGCATGGTTAATCCCGAAGTTAGTTTCATTCATGTGATGGACACGGGGGGCCGTTCCTTGATCGCCGGCACCTCGGGCGCTGAGCACGGGGAACTTGTGTCCCAAGCGGTATCCCCTTACACCGGATGGGTTTACGAAGGGGGGCTTACCCAAGGCAGGGTGGTGGGTATCGTCAGCCAATTGTACAATGTCTGGTTTATCGTCGGCCTTCTGATGTGCATGGCCGGCGTGGTCTGGATCGTATTCGTCACGCGCCGGAACTATAAGCCGATCGAAGCCATCGTGTCCCGGATTTCGAAATATTCGCAGACCAAAACGAGCGTTCTGCTCCATGGCGGCAAACAGGATGAGTTTGCTTTTATCGAATCGGCGCTGGAGAGCCTGCTGGAACAGGCGAGCAGCTTTCAGCAGCAGCACCGTGAAGATTTGCTCCTGCGCAAAGCGTACCTGTTTCAGCAGCTGATGGAGGGACAGTATCCTTCTCATCTGGAGCAGTGGAACGAGCAGCGTGAAGCCATGGGGCTGCCGGACCTGTCCCAACCACAGATCGTCAATGTCATTGAAATCGATAAATACCCGCTGTTTTGCGAACAGTATCCCCAGCAGGACCAGTATCTGATCAAGTTTGCCTTAAAAAGCGTCGTTCAAGAAATTGCGGCCGGGCGGGAAACGATGCTTTGGACGGAATGGATTTCAGCCTCGAAGCTGGGAGTTCTCGCGGCAGCGGAAGATCAGGATCCGAATCGGCATGTGGCCACGCTGCTGGAGCAAGCCCGCCAGTGGGTGGAGGAGCACCTGAAGCTGACCATAACCGTTGGCATCGGGGAGAAAGCGGAGCGGTATACGGATATCCCGGAATCCTATGAGCAGGCACGCGCCGCATTGAAATACAAAATGATCCTCGGCGACAACCGAATCATTCATTACGCCCAAGTATCCGGTGAGGACCGGGGGAATGCATTCGATTTTCTGAACCTGATCCGCTCGATGGCGCAGTCCTTCCGGCTCGTCAACAAGGATTGGCAGGAGAAATACAGCACCCTTATCCATAACATCGAGCAGAACATGCTGGACCGGGACGGCGTGGTGAACCTGGCGGATTACATGATGTACTCGCTGGGACGCGAAATGTCCTGCATGGCGAAGGAATTTCAGGAATTATGGCTTACGGAGGGGCAGCCTGCCTTACGGAACGCGCTTCAGTCGTCCGATACGCTGGAGGAGCTGGAACAGGAACTCGGGGAGGCTTTATCCGCTCTGTACGACAGCATCCTCGCTCTCATGGAGGGCCGAAATCATGCGGACACGATTCAGAAGGTACGCTTGTTTATGGAGCAGAACTCGAGCAACCCGGACCTGTCCCTCAATTATTTAAGCGAACGCTTCGGCATGAACTGGAAAACGCTGAGCAAGCTGTTCCGGGAGGAGACCGGCCAGAAATTCGTGGATTATTTGATCGAGCTGCGGATGAACCATGCCCGAAGACTGCTGGAAGAAACCCTGCTGCCCGTACAGGATATCGCCACCGAAGTCGGGTATTCCAACGCCATCTCGTTTGGCCGGATGTTTAAAAAGCTGATGGGAATGTCGCCGGGGGATTATCGTGAGCAAGCTGCTATCAAGCAGCAGAAATTCGGGAATTAACGAGTCCTTCGGAGTCCCTTCCATGCATACTCGAACCAAGTATAGAGCCCTGCGGACGATGCTGTCCGGCGGGCTTTTTTGCCGTCAACGGAGAGAGGTTTAGCGGCGGAAAAAGGTTTATCGCTCTTACGGCCTGCCGGCTCTGAAATTTTCCCCTGCTCGCGGAAATACGTTGATTCGGAGAATCTTGTATATTGATCGGATGGAACCGTCCGCTCTAAACTTGGGACCAACACAAAGCGAAGGAGGGTGACCCCATTGGCTCGTATGAGCAGCGCAATTCCAGTACCTGCAGATGCACAGGCACCAACGAATCTACCATCGAACAAGCCCATGAACCGAACGAGGAAGAAGCTGATGAAGCACTGGCAGTTCTACCTGCTCGTGTTCTTCCCGTTAGTCTACATCATCCTCTTCAAATACGTTCCGATGTTCGGCGTACTGATTGCATTCAAGGAATACAACGTCGTACAGGGGATCTTCGGCAGTCCCTGGGTAGGGTTCGATTATTTCCGGCAATTATTCGACGCGCCGTTCTTCTGGCAGTATGTCCGCAACACGCTCGAGATTTCCCTGTACGGCCTGCTGGTCGGATTCCCTGCACCCATTCTGTTGGCGCTGGCCCTGAATGAGATCAGGAACGGCCGCTTCAAGAAAACCGTCCAGATGGTGACCTACGCGCCGTACTTTATTTCAACGGTTGTCATCGTCTCGATTCTGATCGTGAACCTCTCGCCCAACACGGGGCTGATGAGCAACCTGTTCCGGGCGCTGGGACTGGAAACCGTTGATTTTCTCGGCGTGCCGGAGCTGTTCAAATCGATCTATGTCTGGTCCGATGTATGGCAGTTCACCGGTTACGGCGCCATCATCTATATTGCGGCCTTGGCGGGAGTCAATCCCGATTTGTACGAGGCGGCCCGAGTGGACGGGGCGACCCGGTTTCAAAAAATCATCAATATCGATATTCCCAGCTTGTTTCCGGTCATCGTCATTTTGCTCATATTGAATCTGGGCAATCTGATGAGCCTGGGCTTCGAGAAAATCTATCTCATGCAAAACCCGCTGAATCAGAACACGTCCGAGGTCATCTCCACCTACGTGTACAAGGTCGGCCTGCTCGGAGCGAACTTCAGCTTCTCCGCCGCCATCGGCCTGTTCAATTCCGTTATCAATTTCATTCTCTTGGTCATCGTCAATTACGTATCCAGAAAAGTCTCATCCACAAGTCTATGGTAGGAGGAATCGCATGAGCAGATCAACCGTACGGGAGTCCGCTGCAGACCGGATTTTCCTTGGTATCGTGTATTTGTTTCTATCCGTCGTCCTGATTGTCATCCTGTTTCCGCTGCTGCATATTGTAAGCGCATCCTTCAGCTCCCCGGGCGCGGTGTCGTCGGGCAAGGTGTGGCTGTGGCCGGTGGACGTGACCCTGATCGGCTACAAAGCGGTATTCCAGAATTCCAATATTCTGATCGGGTTTGGCAACTCGTTGTTCTATGCCGTTGTCGGCACGCTTGTCAACGTCGCATTCACGGTGATGCTTGCATATCCGTTAGCCCGAAAGACGTTTTACGTTCGCAACCTCATCATGATGCTGCTGGTGTTCACGATGTTTTTTGACGGCGGGCTCATTCCGAACTATCTGCTCGTGAAGTCGCTCGGCATGCTCGACACGCGCTGGGCCATGATCATACCGGGTGCGTTAGCCGTGTTTCAGGTCATCATCGCCAGAACCTTTTTTCAAACCACGATCCCGGAGGAGCTCGCCGAAGCTGCCGAAATGGACGGCAGCAGCGACATTACCTTTTTTCTGAAAATCGTCCTTCCGTTATCCAAGCCGATCCTGGCCGTGCTCGCGCTGATGTACGCCGTCGGCCATTGGAACTCCTATTTCAACGCCCTGATTTATTTAAAGGACAGCAGCCTGTTTCCGCTGCAAATCTTCCTGAGGGATATTCTGATCCTGAATTCCGTCAGCGCCGAGATGGTGACCAACGTGAATGAGCTGCTGGTCCGCGAAGGGCTGAAGGATCTGCTGAAGTATTCGCTGATCGTGGTGGCAAGCGCCCCGGTACTGGTCATTTACCCGTTCGTGCAGAAGTATTTTGTCAAAGGCGTGATGATCGGGTCCTTGAAAGGGTGATTCCTGCTTATTGTGAAGGAGGTGAGGCCGGCAGTATAGAATGGGTAATTCCGATGATCGGACACATAGGGGGTATATGCAAAATTAGGTTTCGTTTATGAAGTACGGGCAAGCATTTCATATTAGGGAGGAATTGATTTGAAAAGGTTCACTGGATTAGGTTTAAGTCTGATTCTCGCGGCAGTGCTGGTTTTATCCGCTTGCGGCAAATCGAGCGAAACAGGAACTGGAAATCCGGCAAGCCCTCCGGAGTCGGGGGCACCCGTTGAACTATCGGTATTCGCTCCTCAGTCCGCCGGCATCGAGAGCCTCGATGTCAATCCATTCTCCAAGCATATCGAAGAGAAGCTGGGGATTACGTTCAAATGGAATACGACGCCCGACGCGGTATTCAACGACAAGAAACTGCTGATGCTGGCCAGCGGGGATTATCCGGCGCTTATTATGAATGCCGGCATATCCAAGGCGGATCAGATCAAGTACGGAATGCAGGGGGCCTTTATCCCTTTGAATGATTTAATCGACCAGCATGCGCCGAACATCAAGAAGGCATTGGAGGAAGTTTCCTATTTGAAATCCGCCATGACGGCCCCGGACGGCAATATATATGCGCTTCCGAAGGTGAACGAGTGCCTGCACTGCACGTATGGCCAGCGGATGTGGATCAATACGACCTGGCTCGAGAAGTTAGGGCTTGAAATGCCAACGACCACCGACGAGTTCTATGAAGTGCTGAAAGCCTTTAAAGAGCAGGACCCGAACGGCAACGGCAAGGCTGACGAAATTCCGATGACCACTTCGCTCGATGTATGGGGAGGAGGAGTTGACGCCTTTTTGATGAATGCTTTTATATACAACAATGGCACGACTTATCTAAGCGTGAAGGATGGCAAGGTGATTTTGTCGGCGGCTGAGCCCGAATGGAGGGAAGGGCTGAAATATCTGCGTAAGCTTTACAGCGAAGGACTGATCGATAAAGGAGCCTTTACGCAAAACGGCGATGCCGTCAAGCAGCTTGGCAACAAAGCGGAGAATGTGGTCGGCACCGTCGGTTATGCGCTGATCAGCAGCGTGCTGGAGCCGACCGACGCCAAGCCCCGCCATAAGGAATACGATGTCGTTCCCCCGCTGAAAGGACCGAATGGCGTACAGCTAGCAGGTTATAGTGTCGGAGCAGGGGACGGATCGTTTGTCATTACGAACAAAGCGACGGAGGAGCAGCGGATCGCAGCGATCAAGCTGGCGGATTACTTGTTCTCTGAAGAAGGCACCGTGATGACTTCCTGGGGGTTCGAGGGAGACGGATGGCGAAAGGCGGAGTCCGGTGCGCTTGATTACAACGGCGAGCCGGCCGCATACGAAGCGTTGAAGCGGGATGTGCCCGAGGGATCCCTTGACGTAACCTGGTGGCAGCTCGGCACGATGCTGATGGTGAATTCCCTCCGTGAATCCTTTGTTGCTCCTGAAGATCCGCTCGGCAACGGAGCCTACGAGTATCGTTTATGGCTGGCTGCCAAGAAATACGAGCCTTTTGCCAAACCGGAGTTAGTGTACCCGACCGATGTGTTCATCGATCCGAAAGACGCAACCTTTATCGCGCAGATTCAGAAGACGATTCAGGATTACGTGAAATCGAACCTGGCCCAGTTCGTAACCGGCAGCAAAGACATCGAGAAGGATTGGGATGCCTATGTCAGCGGATTTAAGGGGCTTCAGCTGGATAAGTATCTGGAGATTCATCAGAAAGCATTAGACAATCAAGGATGAGGTATGGGAGGTTTATCGCTTGCACAATTTCATTGAATACGCTGCCAACATCGAGCCCTCGGAACGTCAATTAGCCGTACAGGAGATGGAGTTCTACGCCTTCTTTCATTTTACCATCAATACGTTCACGGATATGGAATGGGGCACGGGAAAGGAAGACCCGGCGCTGTTCAATCCGGCGCAGCTGGATGCGGATCAATGGGTCAGCGCTTGTGTCAGCGCCGGGATGCGCGGCCTGATCCTGACCTGCAAGCATCATGACGGCTTCTGTTTATGGCCGAGTCAGTATACGGAGCATTCCGTGAAGAGCAGCCCTTGGCGAAACGGACATGGGGATGCGGTGAAGGAGGTTGCCGATGCCTGTAGGAGAAAGGGGATCAAATTCGGCATCTACTTGTCCCCATGGGACCGGCATGAATCGTCGTATGGGGATTCGCCGCGGTACAATCAATTTTTCCTGAATCAGCTAAGAGAGCTCCTGACCGGCTACGGCGAGATTTTCAGCGTCTGGTTTGACGGAGCCTGCGGCGAAGGGCCGAACGGCAAGCGCCAGGAATACGATTGGGATGCGTATTACGCCCTGATTCGGGAACTGCAGCCGAATGCCGCCATCTCGGTATGCGGGCCGGATATTCGCTGGTGCGGGAATGAAGCGGGGCATTGCAGGGAGTCGGAGTGGAGCGTCGTTCCGGCGTCGCTGCGCCAAAATGAAGCGATCCAGGAAAAGTCGCAGCAAACGGATGACCGGGAGTTCGCGCGCCGCTATGAATCCAGCGAAGAGGATCTCGGCAGCCGGAGCGTCATTCAAGGCGAGAAGGAGCTGGTATGGTATCCGGCCGAAGTGAATACCTCGATCCGTCCCGGCTGGTTCTACCATGCGTCCGAAGACGATAAGGTTCGATCGCTGGAAGAATTGCTGCATATTTATTACGGCTCGGTTGGCGGCAATGCCACCTTTCTGCTCAATATTCCGCCGGATACCCGCGGACTCGTTCATGAGAACGATCTGCGGCGTCTGCAGGAACTCGGGGACGCCATCCGAACAACGTTTGATACCGATTTGGCAGCCGGCGCGGATATTACGGCTTCCGAAACGAAAGCCGGATCGGATGCTCGAAATATGGTCGATGGTAACAAGGATACGTATTGGAGCCCCGAGGAGGGTACGGAATACGCCGTGATTGAGCTGGACCTCGGGCGGGCGATCGATTTCGATCATATCGTATTGGCCGAATACCGGTACGGGCAGCGGATCGAGCGCTTCGAGCTTGAATATATGGAAAACGGGAACTGGCACACGATCCAATCCGGGACGGTAATCGGGCGCAAGCGCATCTGCCGCTTTCCCGCCGTACGCAGTCAATATATCCGCCTTACCATTTTGGAATCGAGATGGTGTCCGCGCCTGTCCGGCATGGAAGTTTACCGGAGCTCGAGGGATTGATGGGAGGACTGCAGATCTGCAGCCTCCCCTAAGGATTGGCAGTAATAAGGCGGCCATCGCAAAAGAGCGGTGGCTCCTTTTTTTCGAAAACGCAAAATTTACCTTCCGTTCCATCCAGATTAGTGTAAGATGTACGTGAAAGTACCTCATTCCATTGTAGAGAGGATGCAATCTGCATGAGTCATTCCATAACGTTTGAAACCCGGCTGTTAAGCTCTCTGTCCAAAGTATTCGCCGATGAAGAACTGTCCCCAGCCTCGTACGACGCAGGGGCAGCGTTTAGCAATGAGACATTCTCGTTTCAAGTTGCCTACCGTTCCAATCGCTTGTTGAAAAACATCCGGGTTATTCTGCAATCCGAGTTAAGCGAACGGGTTACCGTCCGCTCCGTAGGCCTGGTTCCGTCGGAGCTGCCTACGTATCATGACCATGACGAGTTTATCTTAAGAGCTACGCCCGGGCTATATCCGGACCCGCTGCTGCCTCTGGCATCAGATCCTGTTATAACCGGATGCCCGGGCCAGTGGAGAAGCCTCTGGATCACGGTACAGCCTGAGGAAGCGATCCAGGGAGGTACATATGAAATCCGGATCCGTTTTGAAGCGGAATCGGGAGATACGCTTGGGGAAGAGGTATTTACGCTGGAAGTGATTCCGGCAGCCTTACCTGCGCAGAAGCTCATTCATACGGAATGGTTCCATGCCGATTGCCTGGCAAACTACTATGAGGTGGGGATTTTTAGCGAGCGGCACTGGACGTTGATCGATCAATTTATGCAGACCGCGGCACAGCATGGGATCAATATGATCCTGACTCCGGTGTTTACGCCTCCGCTGGATACGGAAGTGGGCGGAGAGCGGCCGACGGTACAGCTGGTCGATGTCGATGTGAGCGAAGATGGAAAATATGCGTTTGGGTTTGACAAACTCGACCGCTGGGCTGACCTGTGTGATTCCAATGGCATTCAGTATCTGGAATTCTCGCACCTCTTCACGCAGTGGGGAGCCCGGCATGCGCCGAAGATTATGGCTAACGTGAACGGACAGCCGGAGAAGCTGTTCGGTTGGGAGACGGATGCGACTGGAGAAGCGTATCATGCCTTCATCAGACAATTCATTCATGCTTTGACCGGTTGGATCGAAAGCCGGGGACTTGAGCAGCGCTGTTATTTCCATGTATCCGATGAGCCGTCCGAGTCCCATCTGGAGGCTTACGGGCATGCAAGCCGGTTGATGAACGAGCTGCTGCCGGATTACCCGATCATTGACGCGCTCTCCGATATTTCGTTCTATGAGCAGGGGCTGGTGAAGCGTCCGATTCCGGGCAGCAACCACATCGAGCCTTTCCTGGATCAGCAGGTAACCCCGCTGTGGACCTATTATTGCTGTTCCCAATACAAGGAAGTGTCCAACCGATTCTTCAATCTGCCTTCGGCGAGAAACCGGATCATCGGGATTCAGCTGTATAAGTTTAACATTGAGGGATTTCTCCATTGGGGATATAACTTTTGGAATTCGCAATACTCGAAACGCGCCATTGATCCGTTCAAGGTGACGGATGCGGATTGCGGTTTTCCTTCCGGAGATGCTTTTGTGGTATATCCCGGTGAAGAAGGGCCGATCGAATCCATTCGGCTGAAGGTATTCCAGGAAGCGCTTCAGGATTTGAGAGCGCTTCAACTGCTGGAAACCCAGATCGGCAGGGAGGCAGTTCTGCAGGCGCTGGAAGAAGGGCTTGAAGAGCCGATCACCTTCAAGACGTACCCAAGGGATCCGGAATGGCTGCTGTCGAAGCGGCAGTGGATCAATGATAAGATCAGGGAAAGCTTGGCTGTGAAGTAAGCGGGCCGGACGTACGGCTTATTTAGACGAATCAGGGCCTTTTTAGGCCGAACGAATCCTGCATAACACTGCCCCATCTTCCTTTGAGAAGGTGGGGCAGTTTTTGATTTTCCGATCTGTTTTTTCGCCAGATGGGTACCAAGAATGTTTCATTCTTGCTTGTGCATGATCCCGTATGGTTCCATGATATAGAGAACGTGCATGTCATCAAGGTATACCGGCGCAAAGGGCAGTCCAATCCTAGGGATGAGATGGCCGGGATTCTGCCAACGATATCGGCAAACCACGCCCGTGGCGAAAGAGGCCTGCTGTGGTTCTAGTGGTGCCGCCGAAATTATGCCATCATAAGAGCAAGGGGGAAATGAACGATGTATTTGGATTTCAAGTTGGCGAATGACCGCCCGGCGTATATTCAAGTCAAGGATTACATGAAGCGCTTGATGACAACCGGGGCGCTGCAAGCCGATCAGAAGCTTCCCTCCACGCGTGAGCTAAGCGCGCTGTTTCGAGTGGGCCGCAATACGGTGCTGAGCGCATACTCCGATTTGGAGGATGAAGGCTATATCTACGCGGTTAAAGGGCAAGGACACTTTGTTTCCCCTTCGATCAGCGGGGCATCCGCACAGCCGGAAGGCAAGCGGCTGGACTGGGGTCCTCGCCTGAACGAGTATGCCAGGCTTGCGGAAGCGAACGATCTGATGAAGCACGGGATCCGTGCTGAGAAGGGCTCCATATCGTTTACAAGCATCGCTCCCGACGAGAAGCTGTTCGACCTGCCCAATGTCAAGCGTGCATTCCTGGACCGGATGTCGCTTGAAGGCGATATCCTACTAAATTACGGTTACGCCAAAGGCTATAAACCGCTTATTGATTATCTTCTCCGTTACATGGAGAACAAAGGGGTGAATGTTCAGGGCAAAGATATGCTGATCACCAGCGGTTTTACGGAAGGCTTAAGTCTGGTGCTATCCGCCTTGAACCAAGGGCATGGCCGCATTCTATGCGAGAATCCCACCCATCATACCGCCATTAAAAATTTTAAAATGCACGGGTACGCCATTACCGGCGTCGAGATGGAGCAAGACGGCATCAGCCTGACAGGGCTCGCACGCGAGCTGTCGGAGCGGTCGTACGACATGGCGTACCTTGTGCCTTCCTATCATAATCCTACCGGAATCGTGATGTCCCACCAGAAGCGGCTGGAAGCGCTGCGGCTGCTGAACGAGCATGAGATTCCCGTGATCGAAGACGGCTTCAACGAGGAGCTGCGTTATTCGGGCTCCCACATCGCGCCTCTCGTTGCATGTGCAGGGGGGGAGAACAACAGCGTGATTTACCTGGGCAGCTTCTCCAAGATTCTGTTTCCCGGCCTGCGAGTCGGATGGGTGCTGGCCGACAAGACCCTGATTCATTATCTGGAAAGCGTGAAGCGGGCCCGCAGCATTCATACGTCGACTCTGGATCAGTCCTTGCTCTTTCAATATCTGTACAATGGCAACTTCGAGAAGTATTTAAAGAGAGCGAAGGCCGAGTACAAGCGAAAATATGAGCTTGCGATCCGCTGCTGCGAGGAGTGGATTCCGATGGAACGGCTGTCCGGTGACGGCGGGCTTCACCTGTTCGTTGAATTCGGTCCGGACTTCCGGACGCGGGAGCTGCTGGAGGCCTGTTCCGCCCAGGGCGTGGTGTTTACGCCGGGGGATATTTTCTATACCGATGGCGGCGGCCAGCACACCATGCGTCTTGGATTCTCCCGCGTCTCCGACGAGAACAT
This sequence comes from Priestia sp. BR_2, assembly GCF_041954005.1. Taxonomy (NCBI): domain Bacteria; kingdom Bacillati; phylum Bacillota; class Bacilli; order Caryophanales; family Bacillaceae; genus Priestia; species Priestia sp. BR_2. The sequence continues at coordinate 90,959 of NZ_JAVFHM010000229.1, forward strand.
CGAGAAGGGGATTCGCATTATTGGCGAGGCGGCGAGGAAGCTGGTGTGATCGGGGTGCAACAGAGATCGGAGGAATAATCCGCATGCGGAGTGATGTACAGGCAATCAGCTTGAAGAAATTTATTTAGGAGGTCTACATCATGAAGGTTGGCGTCATCATGGGAGGCGTATCCTCCGAGAGGGAAGTTTCACTCATGACCGGCAAAGAGATGATCGCTCATTTGGATAAAAGCCGCTACGAAGTCTATCCGATCGAGATTCACGATAAACGGGAGCTGATCAGCAAAACCGAAGGCATCGATATTGCGCTGCTCGCCCTGCACGGCACGTTCGGGGAAGACGGCACGGTGCAGGGCACCCTCGATACGCTGGGGATTCCGTATACCGGCAGCGGCGTTCTGGCCAGCAGTCTCTGCATGGATAAAGATTTGAGCAAGAAGCTGCTGCGTTACGAAGGATTGCATACGGCTGACTGGATCATGGTCAGCTGCATGGAAGAGCTGGCGGCCGCCGACGTGGAGGGGCTCGGTTTTCCCGTTGTGGTGAAGCCGAATGCGGGCGGATCCAGCATCGGTACCCGGATCGTGCGCGACTCGGCTGACCTTGCATCCGCCGTCGAAGAGGCGCTGCGGTGGGACCGCTCCGTCATGATCGAGCAATGGATCGAGGGAGAAGAAATCACCTGCCCGGTCCTGAACGGCGATATGCTTCCGATTGTGTCGATCAAGCCGAACTCGGAGTTTTTCGATTATGCATCCAAATACGAAGAAGGTGAAGCGGATGAGCAGGTGATCGAGCTTCCCGCAGAATTTCAGGAGCAGGTGCGCACAGCCGCGCTTCGATGCTATAAGGCGATGAAGTGCAGTGTATATGCCCGGATCGATATCATCCTGAAGGGAAAGATTCCTTATATTTTGGAGGTCAACACGCTTCCGGGTTTAACGAAGACCAGTCTGCTGCCAAGAAGCGCGGAAGCGGCGGGATATTCGTTCAGCGGACTTTTGGATGCCTTGATTGAAATCTCATTATCGGAACGAAAAAGCGAAGGCAAGGAGTAGAAGGATATGAAGACAACGAGCAGCTTTCTAACATCGACGGTGCAAGTCATGCCGCCATCCGGCATCCGGCAATTTTTTAATGCTGCGGAAGCGGATGACGAGGTCATTTCGCTCGGCGTGGGCGAACCGGATTTCGTGACGCCCCAGTGTGCGATCGATGCATGCAAACAGGCGCTGGAGCATGGGCGCACGATGTACACGCCGAATGAGGGGCTGATGGAGCTGAGGGAAGGAATTGCAGACTATCTGCATGCCGGCTTCCAGCTGCAATACGAGCCGTCGAGGGAAGTCCTGGTCACGGTCGGCGGCAGCGAAGCGATTGATCTTGCGCTGCGGGCGCTCATCTCGCCGGGCGATGAAATTATCATTCCCGTACCGGGATATGTCGCCTATGCTCCTCTTGTGCAATTGAACGGCGGCACCGTCGTCGAGCTGGAGCTATCCGCCGAGCATGGCTTCAAGTTGACGGCGGATGCCCTGCAGCAGGCGATCACGCCCCGGACGAAAGCGATCGTTGTTAACTTTCCGAGCAATCCGACAGGAGCCGTCATGACCCATGAGGATTGGCTTCCGATCGCGCGCCTTGCGGTCGAGCACAATTTGGTGGTGATATCAGACGAGATGTATGCCGAGCTTACTTATAGCGGCACGCATACGAGCGTCGCTTCCCTGCCGGGGATGCGGGAGCGGACCGTCATCATCGGCGGATTCTCCAAAGCCTTCGCCATGACGGGCTGGCGGGTCGGCTACCTCTGCGGCGATGCCGGGCTGGTGGGCGCTATGGTCAAGATCCATCAGTATACCGCGCTCTGCGCGCCCATCATGGGACAGATTGCGGCCATAGAATGTTTAAAGAACGGGCTCGGGGATCGGGACGTGATGAGGCAGGCTTACGATGAGCGCCGACAAATGTTTGTGCAGGGACTGAGCGATATCGGCCTGAGCTGCCGCGATCCTCAGGGAGCCTTCTATGCATTCCCCAGCATAACCGGAACCGGCCTCGGCTCGCAGCAGTTCGCGGAGCGATTGCTTCGGGAGGCCAAAGTAGCCGTTGTGCCGGGCCATGTATTCGGTGCCGGGGGCGAAGGCTTCATCCGCTGCTCGTATGCTGCTTCGTCCGCTCGACTCTGCGAAGCGCTCGAACGAATGGAACGCTGGCTTCAAACGCATGTACGTGTCGAAGGTCTTCATGCCTTACAGAATTCTTGACAGCTTCCGGTAATCGGTAGCGGTAATCCCCTCCAGCCTCCGGAAGATGCGGCTGAAATAATGAATGTCCGGGTATCCGACGCCTTCGCCAACCATCTCGATCGAGATGTCGGATTCCCGGAGCAGCCGGCGCGCTTCCCGGTGACGAACGGATTGCACGAATTCGCTCGGCGGCATCCCGGCAAGGCGCTTAAACAATTTGGCGGTATGATCCGCGCTTAACATCAAATGCTCCGCGATGACTTTGTTGCTCCAGTCTTTGGCTGGAGCTTTTTCGATTTGAGCCATCAGCTCGATCAGCTTGGCCTCGTGCGGCGACGTTTCCGTCAATGCCCGGGAGGGGTGCGTCCGAAACAGTTGAACCAGCACATCCAGCATCAGACCCTTGCAGGCAAGCTCGTAGCCGGCGGGACGCAGGGTAAATTCCTCTACGATGCGTTCCATCATCTGTACGCATGGCAGGGGAGGCGTATAGATAATCCGGGAAGAAAGGGGAGGGAAGGCGGATGACACGGCTTCATGCGCGAACTTATCCGTATCCACCACGGCTTCGTTCACGATCATATCGGCTTCCGTCTGGATGTCCAACTCATCGAAAAAATCAAAATGGATACCCAGAAAACGCGCGTCGGGATGGGAAACCACCTCATTTTGGTGGTAAACGCCGGACGGCAGAAAGATCAGCTGGCCTGCTTCGACGACATGCCGGTTCCCGTACATGGTGGTAACGGCTTCCCCATGGCATACATAGAGCAGTTCGAAATCATATAACCTGCGCTGCGGGAGAGCTCCCGTCGCCATGCGTTGAAACTGTGCATAATGAATGCTGGGCGACCATTCGCGGAAAGGCGCTTCGCGTTTTACCGGATAATCGGGGTCCATATCGGCCATCGTAGATTCACTCCCAAATGTTATTAAGAGAATAGAACGGAATTGTCCAAATAATCGCTTTTCTTTCTAAATCATTTCTTGGAATGTTTATTTATTATATAAGTATTATTACATCCAATTGGTTTATTTACAACTTGACGGAAAAAGTCAAATGATGCGTTTCAGAAAACATTTGTAACATCATCAACCTATGAATTTTAGGAGGGATTTGCGATGAAAAAAGGGATTAATATCTGGTCGTTCCCGGGAGAGGCTTCCATCTCCGACTGTATCCGATTGGCAAAAGAAGCGGGCTTTGACGGAATCGAATTGTCGCTGAACCAAACGGGGGAGCTCGGGCTCCAGGCAGGCGATAAGGAAGTGCAGAACATAACGGCACAGCTGAAGGACGCAGACCTCGATATTGCAGGATTGGCGACAGGCTTGTATTGGGACTATCCGATGACCAGCGACGACCCGGCCATCCGTGAAAAGGCCATGGACGTTTGCAAAAAGCAGCTGGAGCTCGCGGCTGCATTCGGTGTGGATGCCATTCTTGTGATACCAGGGGCGGTCGGCGTCGATTTTGTTCCCGGTTCGGCAGTCATCGATTACGAATATGCTTACGAGCGGGCTCAAGAATCCATTCGCAAGCTGGTTCCGTACGCGGAAAGCGCCGGCGTTTCGATCGCGCTCGAGAATGTATGGAACAAATTCCTGTTGTCCCCGCTGGAATTGCGGACCTTCATTGACGAGATCGGTTCCGACTATGTCGGCTCATATTTTGATGTAGGCAACGTCGTGCACAACGGTTATCCGGAGCATTGGATTCGGATTTTGGGCGAGCGGATCAAGAAAGTCCATTTCAAGGATTACCGCAGGCAGGCAGGCGGATTGCACGGCTTTGTCGACCTGCTGGCAGGAGACGTCAATTATCCCGCAGTGGTGGAAGCTCTGCGCCTGATCGGCTACGACAACTATGTCACGGCAGAGATGATCCCGGCCTACACCCATTATTCGGAGCAGATCATATTTAACACATCCAATGCGATGGATGCGATTCTTGGACGGACGCCGTCTTTGCGCAAGCCGGACGCGCGGCAGCATCAAGGACAATCATAATCATAAGGGATACGGAGGGAATGAGAATGCTTAAGATCGGAATATTGGGTTTTGGTTTCATGGGCCGCATGCATTTCGACAATTATCTTCGTTTGGCTCAAGAAGGCGCGGACATCGAGCTGGTGGCGATTTGCGATCTCCTCATCGATGAGCTTAAAGACAGCAAAGCCAACGGGAATATGGCGACCGAGCGGGATGTCTACGACCTGGAGCCCTATCGTCTTTACGACCATGTGGACAAAATGCTCGAGCATGAAGATCTGGATATCGTGGATGTGTGCCTGCCAACGTATTTGCATGCGGATATGTCCTGCATGCTGCTGGAGCGCGGCATTCACGTCCTGTGCGAGAAACCTGTTGCGGGCAGCTCGGAAGAAGCCTGGCGCATGGTGAAAACAGCGGAACGCACGGGCAAAACGCTGATGATCGGACAATGCCTGCGTTTCTGGCCGGCTTATGAATATTTGAAAGAATGCGTGGAGGACGGCCGCTACGGCAGCATCGTTGCGGGCGAATTCTTCCGGGGATCGGAGCCTCCTAAGGGCTGGTTCCTGGAAGGGGAGAAAAGCGGAGGCTGCATCACGGACATGCATGTGCATGACGCGGACATGATCCACTGGCTGATGGGCAAACCGGAGCGGGTGTCCACATTCGCCAAAACGATCATTGAAGGAAGCTCGTACGATATCGTATCCACCCATTACACTTACCCTGACGGGAAAGTGATTAACGCCCATGCGGATTGGACGCTGCACGGCGAACATGGCTTCCATATGGGATACCGGGTAAATTTCGAGGAGGCTACCCTGGTGTTCGAGAATAATGAATTGAAGGTGTATCCTGAAGACGCACCGGGCTTTACAGCCGAACTGTCCGGAGATTCCGGCTACTACCGCGAGCTTCAGTATTTCATCGAGCATGTTGCGCAAGGAAAGCCGGTAACGGTATGTACGCCAGACAGCGCGGCAGGATCGCTGGAAATTATCGAAGCCGAGATCCGTTCAGCGAGAGCGAACGGGGCTTTGGAGACTGTGACGGGGAAACAAGCGGTATCTTAAGGTATACAAGTTTCAAGTTCCAACATACATCATGGTGCGACAATGAACAGGCCGATCAGGAAATTTCCTGATCGGCCTGTTGTTTGTGTTTATCAAGTCCGTTCCAAGCGAACGTTGCGGTTTGCTTGGAACGGTCTCAAAGCTTGCGTCGGTTTATGCTCTGAACGTTTTCAAGAAGTCCACGGCAAGCTTGATGTCCGCTTCCGGATTGGTCTTCACTTCGCGTTCGATTGTCAAATACCCGGTATAGCCGATATCTTTAAGGGCTTGCAGGTAAGCATTCCAGTTAACGCCGCCTTCGCCAAGCGGAACCTCACGGAACTTTTCGCCGGATTCCGCCATATCGGCAATTTTGTCATGGTCAAGCGCGGGTGCTTCATATCCGAAATCGCCGTATACGTCACGAGGATCGATGTAGTCTGCCAGCTTGATTCCGTCCTTCGCGTGCGTATGAACGATATAATCCTTCAGGTTGTATACGCCCTGTACTGGATCGTCCCCGGTGACCATGACCATGTTGGCCGGGTCAAAGTTAACGGATACGCCGTTGGAACCCAGGCTGTCCAGGAATGATTTCAAGTGAGCCGAAGGCTCCGGCCCTGTCTCGATGGCAAAAAACGCGTTCATCGAGTTTGCGAAGGTGCTGAGCTCTACGCAGGCCTTATGCATCGTTTCGTATACGCGGCCGTTGTGATCCTGCGGCACGATACCGATATGGGTCGTAATGATATTGGTTCCAAGCTCCAAACCGAGCTCCATGATCCGCTTGGATTTTTCGATTTTGGCCGCATTTTCGGCAGGATCCTGAAAGCCGTGTCCGCCAAGGTCACCGACGAGGGCGGAAATTTCAAGTCCCAGGGAATCGATATAATCCTTCAATTCTTTTCGAGCGGAAGCGGAGAGGTTGGCTGGATCCATTTCGCCGTGAACGGCATAGATCTGAACGCCGTCCGCGCCGACCTCCCGCGCTTTGACAAGACCTTCTCTTACGCCAACCCGAAAGCTGTCAACGATAACGCCAATTTTGTTAGGCATGATAGGCTTCGACATCCTAATATCCCCCTTATATCATCCTTATGTGATCCATAAGCCTTCTGCCTTAAGCTTCGTTCCAGGCTTTACGGACATATTCCAAACCAAATTTAGCACCCGTGCGGCAATCTTCCATCCCTTCGAATTCAATCGAGATATAGCCGTCGTAACCGGATTCCTTCACGATGCGAACGACTTCCGGCATATCGATATCGCCTTGGCCGACAATCGCGCCACGCAGCCAGTTGCCGCTGGAGGTGTTAAACCAGCCGGATCCGGGCGCGCGGTTAGCCGGACGATAGTAGAAGTCCTTGAAGTGAACCATGGACGCGAGGCCGATGTTGTTCGCGACAGCCACGGTGGATACCTCGTCTGCACAGAGGAAGTTTCCGATGTCCAGGGTTGTTTTGAAATTAGGGTGGTTCACGGTCTGAACCAGAGCTTTGACGCGGTCGCTATGCTGAATGAAGTAACCATGGTTCTCCACGCTGGTGGTAATGCCGCGTTCTGCCGCGTAATCGGCAATGATGCGGCATGCATTGGCCAGCCGCGGAAGTTCCTCCAGGAAATGCGTGATGGACAAGTCCTTGGAAGAGCCTACGTCATGGCGCATCAGCTTGACGCCAAGCGCAGCCGCAATGTCCACTTCGCCTTTAACTCGTTCAATCTCCGCTTCATAAGCAGCGTCATCCAATTCCGCAAAATTGGCGCCGATGGCGTAGTTGGAGATTTCAAGCCCTTTGGAGGCGGCACGGGATTTGATCGTATCGATCAGCTCCGGCGTTTCCTTGAGGTTAAAGCCGAGCGGAACGATCTCGATATGCTCTCCGCCGATCTCCGCAACGTAGTCGATGACGTCGGTAATGGTCATTTCGCCTTTGTTCATGGCCTGGTACAGGCTGTACGAGCTTATTCCGAGTTTCATAGGAGAACTTCAGCCCCTTTCTCGGCGGATTCATAGATGCCGCACAGAATCTTCATGATCTCAACGCCGTCTTCAACCGGGCTGAGCGGTGTTGTGCCGTTCTCGATACAGGAAATGAAGTGATTGACCTCGCTTTGGAAAGCAGCATCGAAGTCGAATCCCTTGTTGTCGGTTTGCGGCTGGATGTTGATGATGGTATCGTGCTTCTCGGTTACGATGGAAACCTCGGGGTCGATCTCGAATCCGCCCTTGTCTCCATACAATTTAACGGATTGCAGATTTTCCTTCGAGTGCAGCGTGAAGCTTACGTCCACCAACAAAGAGGCGCCGTTTTCAAAACGGATCATTGCATTCGCCATATCCTCGACGGTGTTCTTCTCAGCATCATAATCAGCTGCTTTATAGAAGGACAGGTTGCGCACGTTTGAGCGATTGCCCAGCTTCCGGTATGTATTGGCACTGACGGCAACCGGCTTCGGACGGCCCATCATGTACCAGCACAGATCGATGACGTGCACGCCGATATCGATGAGCGGTCCGCCGCCGGAACGTTCGATGTCGGAGAACCAGCCGCCCGGATTGCCGAGGCGGCGAATGGAGGAAGCCTTCGCGAAGTAGATCTCCCCGAATTCACCCTTGTCTGCAAACTCGCGGAGCATTTGAGCGTTAGGGTCATAGCGTCTTACGAAACCGACCTGGAGCATCTTGCCGGAGGATTTCACGGCCTCCTGTACTTGAAGCGCTTCCTCAACGGTGCGGCAAAGCGGTTTCTCAACCAGAACGTGTTTGCCGGCATTCAGTGCCGCAATGCTGATTTCGGCATGCGTATTGTTCCAGGTACAGATGCTTACCGCATCGATTTCCGGATCGGCCAGAAGTTCTTTATAGTCCGTGTAGACTTTGGTAGCGCCGTATTTTTCAGCTGCGCGCTGTGCTCTTTCTTCGTTTAAATCGCACACGGCGAGCAAATTCGCGTTCGCATGTTTTTGATAGGATTGCAAATGCATAGCAGAGATTGATCCAGTGCCAATGACGCCAACATTAATAGATTTCATGAGTTCACTCCTCTGAATTTACTGCATTACACTTTCGTATTATAATGCTTTTAGAGGAAGACACCATGATAAACCGTGCTGTTTGTTTGTACAATTGTGCTGTCTTACTGGAAGGAGATCAGAGCATTGGACAAAACACTGCGAGAACCGATGACGATGCCGGATCCTCAGTTTCCGATCAAGGTTCATCGTTGCGAGTTTGATGGCCGGGGACAGGTATTATTTAATCATCACTGGCATGAGCATCTTGAAATATTATATTTTGTTTCGGGGGAAGCGACGCTGGAATGCGGCTCGACCACCTTTACCGCCAAGGAAGGCGATATGATCGTCATTAACCGAAATGAACTGCATTATGGCCTCAGCCAGTCGGACCATTTGTTTTATTATGCGTTAATCGCAGATTTCTCGCTGCTGCAGAGCCATTCCCTGGATGCGCCCGAGATGAAATTCATCACGCCGATCACCCAGAACCGGCTGATCTTCGAGAACCGAATCAGCGGGGATGATGCGCTGGCGCCCATGCTATCCATTATCAAGGAGCTGGAACGGCAGGAATTCGGTTATGAGCTGGCTATCAAATCGGAGCTGTACCGATTGCTTACGCTCCTGCTTCGAGGTTATGTCGCAACGGTTCTGACGCAGGATGAATACGTCGAGCGGATGAAGAACGTCGAGCGGTTTGCGCCGATATTCAAGTATATCGAGGAGCATTACCGGGAGGATCTGTCGGTGGAGCAGTTATCCGGCATGGCCGGCCTCAGCCGTTTTCATTTCAGCCGGTTGTTCAAGGAAATCAGCGGCCGGACCGTAACGGAGTACGTGAATGAAACCAGGCTCAACCGGGCGGATTACCTGCTCCGCGAAAGCCCGCTTACGGTATCGGAAATCGCGGCTGCTACCGGATTCAACGATATTTATTATTTCAGCCGGACCTTCAAGAAATATAAGCGGATGGCTCCATCGGCTTTGCGGAAAAAGTGATCCCGAGGTTTTGCGGTTCTATCAGGTTCCATATAGACATAAATATAAAAGCGACATATAATGAGTAATCATATTGATTGCATAAAGCGGCGGAGACGACGGAGAACCCTTTTGCTTACATGCATACCGTATTTGGTATGCATTCCGAGCAGAAGCGGTTCTTTTTTTTAGATTATGAATGTAAAAGTTTTCAGCGAAGCTGAACCCATTCGATAATCGCAAGAAAAACGTCCACTAAATGCGGTCTGTCTTCTGTGAAGGTACGTCGATAGATGTTTTTCTTATTATATGTTGAGAGAGGAGAATGTCAGGTGGACACAAGCTTATCCGCCAAGATGCGGACCCGTTATTTACAGGACATGTCGGCAAAAAAGCTGGATGTGCTGGTGATTGGCGGCGGTATCACGGGGGCGGGCATTGCTTGGGACGCCAGCTGCAGAGGGATGAGCGTGGGCTTGGTGGAGATGAATGATTTTGCTTCGGGAACGAGCGGCAGATCAACGAAGCTGATCCACGGGGGACTCCGGTATTTGAAGCAAGGGGAAATCGGCCTGGTACGGGAGGTGGGCTCCGAACGGGCGCTGCTTCACCGCAGCGCTCCGCATCTGGTGGAGCCGATCCCCATGCTGCTCCCTATTTATAAAAAAGGCACCTATGGTTATTTTGCCAGCTGCGTCGGGTTGTATCTGTATGACTGGCTGGCGGGTGTCAAACGCAGCGAACGGCGGAAGATGTTTCGGAGGGAGAGCACCCTGGCCCTTGAACCGCTCTTTCGGAAGGAGGGATTGAAAGGTTCCGGTTATTATTACGAATACCGCACCGATGATGCTCGTTTGACGGTCGAAGTGGTAAAGTCTGCAAGGGCTAAGGGAGCGCACATCGCGAATTACGCCAAGGTTCGTGAATTCATTTATCGAGGAGGAAAAGTAGCAGGAGCACAGGTGGAAGACCAATTGAGCGGGGAGACCTATGCGATATACGCCAAAAAAATCATAAACGCCGCTGGTCCATGGGTGGATCAGGTCAGGCTGAAGGATCATTCGCTCAAGGGCAAGCAGCTGCTCTTAACAAAGGGCGTTCACCTGGTGGTGGATCATGCCAAGCTTCCCGTACGACAGGCCGCTTATTTTGATGTGCCGGGCGGGCGTATGATTTTTGCCATTCCGCGGGAGGGCAAGACGTATATCGGAACGACTGATACCGTCTATAAAGGGTCGATTGAGACGCCCGGCATTACCGAGGAAGACCGGCGCTATCTCATCGATGCGGTCAATCATGCGTTTCCGGAAGCAGGGCTGAAGCCAAGCGATATCGAATCCGGATGGGCGGGACTGCGGCCGCTCGTTCGAGAGGAAGGAAAAGGTCCTTCGGAGATATCACGAAAAGATGAGTTGTTTATATCCGATTCCGGTTTGATCACGATTGCAGGCGGAAAGCTGACCGGATTCCGGAGAATGGCCGAAAAGGTCGTTAACCTTGCTGCCAGACAGCTTCAGGACGCCGATGGCACTATCTATCCTCCTTGTACTACGGATCGGGTTCCGATAAACGGAGGAGACTTGAACGGACTCACCTATATGGAAGCTCAGGAGAAGCTTATTAAACAGGGCGAATCCCTCGGCATCAGGCACGATGACGTGAGGAGCCTTATGACCAGGTACGGTACCGATACCCTTGAACTGTTTAAACGGATCAAGGCTGCTTCCGACAAAACAGAAGCTGTCGGATTTAGATTGCTGCGTGCCGAAATCGAGTATTCCATCGAATGCGAAATGACGATGAGTGCCGTGGATTTTCTGTTAAGAAGAACAGGCTGGATGTTATTCGACCGGCCCAAAACCGAGCGAGTCATTGCTTCGGTCATGAGCTTGATGGGAGAATACTTAGAGTGGGATCATGAGGAAGTCGACAGGCAATGGGAGCTGCTGCAGGACCAATTGCAGGCGGCATGGGGAGTAGCGGAAGGCAGCAGAATGGAGCTGACTGCAGCTCCGACGGATCGGGAACACGTCAATGATGCGGTCTCCAAAGAAGAAGCCGGGCATCCATCGGCCGTGTCGGCGATAAACCGATAAGGTTTATCATCATGATGATCTTGTCAAATGTAAAATGTGGATGTAGTATAACCATATAAAGTTATAGAGCGGGCAGAGATGATGAGAAGCCCTTTGCATAACGAGAATCTTTCATTTGTCATGAATGAAGGTTTCTTCCATGCAAAGCGCTTCTCATTTTTTTGTATCCGCAAGGGACCGCCGGTCCAGGGACTAAAGGACATGGCGCTGTCATATGTATACCTTACGGACAAGGGCTGGAGATATAACAGAGATATTTGACCGGACCTGTCCCATGACGTTTGCAGGCGAAATTACAGATTGAACATGCAGAGGAGAACGAAGTATGGATCATTTTGCAGGGTATATTTTTGATTTGGACGGTACGATTTATCTTGGGGCCGAGGCCATCGACGGTGCGGTGGAGACCATTCATTACTTGCAGGGATTGGATAAGAGGCTGTTGTTTTTGACCAACAAAACGATAGACTCTAGGGAGAATTATTTGAAGAAATTAGCGAAGCTTGGCATTCAGGTTGAATTGAATCATATTCTGAATCCCGCGCTTGTTACGATTCATTATCTTCAGAAGCATCATCCGGACGCAAAAGTGTACGTCATTGGCGAGGATATATTGAAGGATGAGCTGCTGGACAATGGGATACGATTCGCCTCATCCCCGGAGGAAACCGACGTCGTGGTCGTATCGTGGGATCGGGATTTTCACTATCGTCATCTGGATTTTGCTTATCAGGCGATCAAGGGGGGCGCTGAGGTTATTGCTACCCACCCGGATCGAACATGTCCGATGCCTGGCGGCGATGTTCCGGATTGCGGCGGCATGATTGGTGCCATCGAAGGCACTGCCGGCATTACCATTACGACGGTCATGGGCAAACCCTCCGTCTTGACGGCATTGACGGCTCTTGATATTTTGGGAGTGAAGGCCGAGGATTGCCTGATGTCGGGGGATCGGCTGGAGACGGATATCAAGATGGGCAATCAGGCGGGAATGAGCACGGCTTTGGTGCTGACCGGGGTGTCGACCAAGGAGGATCTGATGGACAGCAGCGTGAAGCCCACCTATGTGCTGAATTCGGTTCACGATATTTATCTCAGCGGTACTGCCTTGCAGCAGGCAAACGAAGCGCAATGACGAGTATCTACAAAAATATGCCGGGGCAACGGGAGAATTGGAGAGGTTGCGGCGGCAACGAGGTGAAGACATGAAAACCAGTGTTGAAGGTGCACAACGAATTTCGTATTGCTTGAAGCGTAAACCCATTATTACTTCATTAATGAATGCGGATGAACTTCCTGCCGTGTTAGCGACCGAATCGAACATCGTATTTATTCTCAAGACCGATATTTTTATCATTGAATCGATCGTCGAGGAGATTCGCGAGGCAGGCAAGCTTTCGTTTGTGCATTTTGATCTGATTGAAGGGATCGGCAAAGATAAGACGGGAGTTAAGTACTTGGCTGAGAAGGTTGGCATCGACGGGATTGTCACGACAAAAAACACGGCGATTGTGGAAGCAAAGAAGCTGGGCTTGTTAACGGTTCAGCGTCTGTTCGTATTTGACTCCGTCTCCCTGGACAACGGGATCAAGATGATTAAGGCCTCCAATCCCGATGCCATTGAAGTGCTCCCGGGCATGGTGTGCCAGCGGATTATGGAACGTATTCGCGCAGAGGTGGACGTGCCTGTCATTGCTGGGGGGCTCATGATCGATTTGGAGGATTTTGATACGGCTCTAAAGAGCGGTGTAATCGGCATATCCACCTCCAGCAAAGAGTTATGGCGCTGGCAGGATGAACATATGGCATAACGAAGAGCCGCCTTACATGATGAAGATGGGTGGAGATTAGGAATGGATGTGTTTCAACTGGATACGGAGACCATGCTGATGCGGCTGCTGTTCGCTGCATTGCTCGGCGGTTTGATCGGTTGGGAGCGGGAACGCCGGAATAAGCAGGCCGGGTTAAAAACCCATCTCTTGGTGGCCGTCGGATCGACGCTGATTATGCTGACTTCCATCTACGGGTTTGATTCTGCACTGATCAATCATCCCAATGCGAGGTTTGATCCTGCCCGGCTGGCGGCACAAGTTGTAAGCGGTATCGGTTTTCTTGGTGCCGGAGCCATATTGCGGCGTTCCAATCATATCATTTCAGGTCTGACCACGGCCGCCACTTTATGGGTGGCAGCGGCTATCGGTTTAAGCGTGGGCTCCGGTTTTTACTGGCCTGCGATCATCACGACAGCGATCGTTCTGGTCAGCACGCTGGTGCTGAATAAATTGGAATCGAGGTTTCTCTTTATCAAAAAGTCCGGCAGCTTAAAGATTATCATCGAGGCGGGTGACCGTCCGGTACATGTGAGCACGATTACGGAATTGCTGCAAAAGGCCAATATGACGGTGGAAGGCATGATCGTGAACAATGACACGACGGAAGACGATTCGACCAAGGTCACAATGGAATTCCGGGTATACTCGTTCAACAGCAAGGGAATTAACGGATTGTTCGAGCAGTTGTGGCAGGTAGAGGGGATTAAGCAGGTTCGCATGAACTGGCGTGATTGAGGACTCGGCGTTGCTTCGTTGCTTGATAGGGGAGTTATGGACCGACATATCATGGAACATGAAGCGGTGAAATGTCCTGTAAAAGCTGAGCCCGGGGGGGAACCCGGACTCGGCTTTTTTTGGTTTTCTAACGGATGGCGGAAGCATTGAGCGACGAGTCGCCCCTGCTCCGCGCTTTCGTCCGGTTAAAAGCCGAGATGCTTTTGGCTATCAGAAACTGGGCTGCATAATACGTGGTCATGATCCATACGTTCGAATAAAGGATATCGGAAACAAACATGTTCCAGGACAGGATCGAGTCCGAGATGACAAAGAGCAGACTTCCAAGCATGGCTAACCGGTTTCCGGTCATGACGGAGGTCCAGAGCATGGTCGAAATGACCGCAATATAAGCGATGACGGGAAATATCAAAGCCTGCTCCCCATTTGAGTTGAGAGAGGTCACCAATTGAATGCCCATCCAGACGGAATAGGCCGCAATCGGAACGATGCTGAGGAGGCGGGGAAGCGAATATCGCCATTGTCCCAGAAAGCCGGCCGTATAGAACAGGTGACCGATCAGAAAAAAGGTAAGGCCGACGACAAACCAGATCAGCGTACCGTCACCGATCATGCAGAAGAACAGTCCCGATAACAGAAGATAGTGAACTTTCGTGGCACGGGGCGGGAATTGCCGATATGCAAACAGGATGATGAGCCACATGGGGATGAGCTTGAACAGCAGTTTGACGAGCATGGGCTCGGAAGGAATGAAGAAAATGTAAAGCAGACTCATGATCAGGATGAATAATGGCAGCAGATATCGTTTCAATAAGAATCCCCCCGGTAGAAATATAATCTCATGCTTAGACAAGTTCTTCCTCAGCGACTCAATTCCTCTTTCCTGATCCTTGACTGTATAAAAGGTATGTTGAGTAAATATAAATGGGGGGTTAGGCATAGCGAACCTGGGGCGTGAGGGGAGTGCATATCCAGTGGCTGCACGGAGTAATCGGCAATTGCTTTATGGATGGGTCTATGGGTTATAGACATTTTATAATGGAAATGGAAAAAGAGATAGTGAACTGAGCAGAAGGAGGGGATAGTTTGTGATGAAGAAACGTCAAGGAGTGAAAAAGCTGCTGGCCGGTATGATGGCGGCAGCGATAGGGATCGCCGGTTTCCTGTTTGGAGGAGAAGAAGTTTGGGCTTCGGGCACATCTTCAGACAAACCTATTGAAATTAGGGTGAATGGCGGCAAATTGCTGCTGGATTCGCCTGCTTTTATTCATCAAGGGAGGGTGATGGTGCCATTCCGCGGCATTTCTGAAGCTATGGGTGCCGAGGTGCGTTGGAATCAAGCCGATCGGACGGCGATCGTGAGCAATGGCAAACATACGACGAGTTATACCGTTGGGCATACCCGTGCCGTGAAGGACGGCAAGGTCGTGACCCTGGATGCTCCGCCTCTTCTCAGGGAGGGACGGGTTTACATCCCGCTCCGTTTCTCGGCTGAAGGGCTTGGAGGCAAGGTATCCTGGGATAACAAGGCTAAAGAAGCTATGATTTATCCGCTGCTCACGCCGAAAGAAGCAGAAGCCGCCCTGTCCAAAATCAGTGCTGAAGCGATCGCATTTTTGAAAAACAAGGATTTTGAGAAGCTGGCCGAACTCGCTCATCCAGACGGAATCACCTTCTCTCCGTATGCTTACGTCGACCGGCAGAAGGACGTAACGCTCAGCAAGCAGCAGCTGCGGCAGGGATTGAACAACGACGCCGTTTACCGATGGGGTGAGTTTGACGGCAGCGGAGAACCGATTTCGATGACTCTTGATGGCTATTACAAGAAATTCATTTATTCGCTGGACTTTGCGAAGGCGCCGTGGATCGGATATAACCAATCGAAGAGCGAAGGAAATACGGTGAACAATGCCAGCAGCCAGTACAGTGAGGCCGGCATCGTGGAGTATTATTATGATGGAGTTGATCCTGATTATGCGGGCATGGACTGGGAAAGCCTGCGGCTAGTGTTTGAGCGGTATGAGGATCGTTGGGTATTGTCCGGCATCATACATGATCAATGGACGATCTGAGACTGGCCTGATTAGTCGAAACCATGATGAAATGATGGTTTCGACATTTTTTTTTTTTGAAAAAATGCTTGCTTTTTAGCTTGGGGCGTAATATACTCTTAATTACGGTGATCAACACGATCACGACTTACATAATATGCGGTCGTGGCGGAATTGGCAGACGCGCACGGTTCAGGTCCGTGTGGGCTTACCCCCGTGGAGGTTCGAGTCCTCTCGACCGCATCTATGAAGCAAAGCTGTTTTTCAAGTGGAATTCGACTTGAAAAACAGCTTTTTTCGTTCCTCTTCATGTGGAAATCGCGTTATACTGAATAGGAGTACCGTTCCGTATGAGGGTGATGGAATGGGACGAATAGCGTAAATAGCCGTTTTGGTATTTAGAACATAAGGGGTGTGATCGCATGATAAAACCTCGAAACAGGATGGGCTTTATGCTGATGATGTTGATCGCAGTCAGCGTAGCTGTCGGATGTCAGCCATCGGATAAAGGGAATGGGGCCGGGTCTTTGCCGACTGAGGCATTGGGAAACTCCCTCAAGGGAGATATTCCTGAGACAACGCCGCCTTCCGGCACGGATAAAACCTCAGGCCATACGGATGGCAGCGCAGGAAACGGTTCCGCAGCAGACACGCAAGAAGATCCAGCGGCCGAACCCGATGTGGATTTATCGGATGTGACGGCAGTCCGGCTCGTTAATCATAACTCAGGCTGGATCGGCGGAGAAGGCTGGATTGCTTTTAGTGATGACGGAGGCACCGAATGGGAGGTTCAAGCTCAACTGAAGGGCACAGTACGCCAAATCTTTGCGCTGAACGGAAAGCAGGCCTGGACCGTGATGGAGAATAACGATCTGTACCGTACAACGGATGGCGGAGAAACATGGAACCGGATAGGAAGCACGCCGAATGCCGGCTTTCTCCATTTTATCTCGCCCGAAACGGGATTCAGCGGTCAAGCCAAAACCGAGGACGGAGGCAAGACCTGGAGCATTCAGGATATGCCGGATACGACCACCCGAGGCCATGACCAAAGAGCCGCCATTGACGGAGTCGTTCAACATTTCACAAACGATGGCGTTAAGCCTGGGAAATGGTACGTTATAAACGAGACGAAGACCCATAACTAATCATAACAAAGCAGACCGGAACATTACCGGCCTGCTTTTTTTGAGCTTATGCCTGAACGTTCAGCAAGAATCAGGCAGAACGACGAGCCTCACATGGTTTTTAAGGGAGTTCTTTGAATATTCTTCGGGAGCCTGCCCAAAGACCGGCTGCAATACCGAAAAAACCGAAGAGGGAAACCAGGATCATCAGATTGTAGGAGTGCCATCCGAGCAGGAATCCGATGCCGCTTCCCATGGTCGTTCCAGCCAGCAATCCCAGTGAAGCGCCAATTTCCTTCTGACGCAGCTTCATTGGTCAGTCACCTCATTCCTGGATGCTTTCGTACGCCCGATGTTACTTGTATTCCCTGAAAACCTCGAACTATGCCATGACACAAAATAAGCCCGGCTTGGCCGAATGGAGTCCGGCAAGCAGAGCATTTGTGTGAGATCATAAGTATGGTTATTGGTTTAACGGCTAGTTTTATCGGGACTCTTGCTTCAGTGCGCAATCTGCGAATAACACAGACTTAGGGATTCGAAAGAACTGTTCCGCTTTCTCCTGAAATGCTGCTGAAGGTACGGTGCCTTGGTGCAGCCATTTGCGGAACGTGCCGGGATGCACGCCGATCCAGCGGCTGACATCGCTCACCGACAAATCATGAACCATGCACAGGCCTGTCAGAATCCGATTGCTGACCGGAGAGCGTGTCAGGGTGCGTTTCATGAATCGGGAAGGCGCTGGCTGACAGATCAAGGGCGACTTGTCCAGCAATTCTTCTCTGAAGAGAATGTGGCGGGGATAACCCAAGTAGTCGCAGGCTTTCTCCAGGTTGTTTTTTCCGGGAACGCGTCCCTCATATACCCAGGCGCTGACGCTACGGGAGGATACTCCCAGTTCCTCGGCCAATTGCGACAATTTGATATCGTTGGCCATAAGTACGGCTAGCAGGACGCGGTTACGAATTTGGCAGCGGGTCGGCCGACGAAAGCGCTTGACTCGCACGCCTTTCCCCAAATATTTACGGTTGATCAGGGACCACGCCTCAATGGAGTGTTTTTCTTGCTGCAGTTGTGTAGGCATAATTCCTCCGATTTTTTTAACACAATACTACAATATTCGACACTAGCTTTTCAATAGCCAATCACTAAACATTTGTTTCCATTTCGTTGTTACATGATTTATGGAGCCGGTGCGGTGGTTCGATAGACCTACAATGTGTATTTGGTCTTGTTGGAACATTGTTCGTATTTATATAAAAATTAACGATCATTCCCCTGTATAAATCGAAATTTATCGCAAAAGACGAACAATTTCAAATATTCGTATTGACTCATTCGTAATTCCGTTTTATATTAACTATGGTTGTTGAAGAGAAAAATAGGCTTATTCGTATATCCCTGAAAATAAGGTTCAGGGGTTTCTACAAGGGACCTTAAATTCCTGACTACGAATAGGGTGCGCAAGCATACCTATTCGGAGCAGGATTTTTTTGTGCCTGAAATCGGTGTGCGCAAACGACAGTCAAACACACAGGGGGATATGATGAGCAAATATGATGTTATCGTTGTTGGTGCCGGTCCTGCGGGAATTTTTGCATGTTATGAGCTGACATTGAAATCACCGGGCAGCAGGGTGCTGCTGGTTGACAAGGGACATGATATTTACCGGAGAAGCTGTCCGATTCTGGAGGAGAAGATTAAGCTGTGTCCTCCGGCGGTAGGCCGGAAGGAATTCGCCGGTTGCCTGCCGGCCTGCTCGATTACGGCCGGATTTGGTGGAGCCGGGGCATACAGTGACGGCAAATTCAACATAACCACAGAGTTTGGCGGCTGGATGACCGATTATTTGCCCGGATCCAAAGTCATGGAGCTCATTCAATATGTGGACGCCATCAACCTGGAGCATGGGGCGACGCCTGCCATTACAGATCCGACGATCCATGCGATCCGCGATATTGAACAGCGAGGATACGCAGCAGGCCTTAAGCTGCTTCGTGCACAGGTAAGGCATCTTGGAACCGAGCAGAATTTGGAAATCCTGAAGTCGATTTATGAATATTTAAAGACAAGGATTGATATGGCATTCCGGGCGGAGGTCGAGGACATCGTCACCGTCAAGGAGGACGGCACCCACCGCGTCACCGGCATCGCGATGAAGGGCGGAGAGGTCCATGAGGCGAATCTGGTGATGGTTGCCCCCGGCCGCGACGGGTCTGCCTGGTTGACCGGCATTCTTAAAAAACGCAGATTGAAAATGCATAATAACCAAGTGGATGTCGGCGTGCGCGTCGAAACCTCGGATGTGGTCATGCGTGAAATCAACGAGCATTTGTATGAAGGCAAATTCATCTTCAACACTTCGGTCGGGACCCGCGTGCGGACATTCTGCAGTAATCCTTCCGGCCATGTCGTGGTGGAAAACCACAGCGGCGTCATGGCCGCCAACGGCCATTCCTACAAGGATCCGGCGTTGGGCTCGGCCAATACGAACTTTGCGCTGCTGGTATCCCATAAGTTTACGGAGCCGTTTGATAAGCCTAACGAATACGCGCGCGAAATATGCAAGCGGGCGAATGATCTGTCCAGCGGCGGGGTCATCGTGCAGAAATTCGGCGACGTGCTTCGCGGCCGGAGATCCACCGAGGGCAGAATCCGCGAAGGGTTTCTTGAGCCGACGCTGAAGGAAGCCGTTCCAGGCGATCTTGGCTTGGTGCTGCCTTACAACACGATGAAAAGTCTGATCGAGATGGTTGAAGCGCTTGATCAAGTCACGCCGGGGATCGCGTCGGAGCACACGTTGTTCTATGGCGTCGAGGCCAAGTTTTACTCCGCAAGGCCGAAGCTGTCGGATTCCTTCGAGACGGAGATCAAGGGGCTGTATTGCGGCGGGGATGGCGCCGGAATTACCCGAGGGCTTGCTCAGGCAGGAGCCGCCGGGGTCTGGATTGCCCGGAACATGCTGAACCATATTTAGCGCATAAATCCAAATGACCGGCTTTTTTAATAGGATGTTCATTCAGGAGCACGTTCTGGCGCCGTCCAGTCGATGCTCCTGTTTGGTTATAACTGGAGAGCCTTGTATGTTCCTCATGTACGTGGGAGCGATTTCTTTTTCCGGTCGAACGGGGTATGATAGATACGAGAGTTTTAGTTTTACATATATGCTAGAGATGGAGGAACGGACGATGATTAAACATATTGTTTTTTTTAAATTGAAGGATCCAACCGCAGAGAATATTGAGAAAACCGTGCAGGTGCTGCGTGACATGGACGGGAAAATTCCGATGCTGAAATCCCTTGAAGCGGGTGCCGATGTGATCCGCTCCGAGCGCTCTTATGATTTGGCTTTGATCGTTGAAGTGGACAATCTTGAAGATTTGCAGGCTTATGCCGTTCACCCCGTACACCAGGAAGTGATCCAATACATCAATACGGTGAAAGATCATACGCTTAGCGTTGATTTTGAAGTGTAGGCGTAGATAGACTTACAACAACAGGCTGGAGGAGATTTGCGGTGTATTATGTGAATCAAGAGCAAATTGAACGGCGGCTGAACGCAATTCCGGACATTGCGGAAGGTTTGCGGGCCGCGGCGCAATCTTGGGACGGAGGCCTGGTGCTGGGCCTGGTTCAGGAGCGTGCGCTTCATCTGGCGATCGAGGTCGTCACGGATGTGGGCAGCTACCTGATCGACGGATTTATTATGCGGGATGCCAGCAGTTACGAAGATATCATGGATATCAATCATGAGGAAAAGGTGTTTCCGCAAGAGGTTCATAAGGTTCTGATGGAGCTGGTTCGTTTACGTAAGCCGCTCGTACAGGACTACTATGATTGGGACCGGCAGGCGTTGCATTCTTTAACGCCCGTACTTCCCGATGTGCTGGAGCAGTTTGCGGGAAACGTTCGCGAATATTTAAAGAACGAACTGTACTGATGGCTGCTTAGCTTAGCTTGAATGATTTCTCCCATGCCCGCATGGGCTCTCTCATCTATATGACTCATGGAAGAACAGACCTTCAGGGAATCCTCTGAACGGTCTGTTTTTTGTTGAATTCGTACCGTTGCCGGCATGTTCCTTGAGCGGACGGGAATATTCGTTGTTCTCTGGCCGAAATAAAAAGATCGCCGATGTTGTGTCAAGACAAGCCCAACCTGCTTATAATGCATCAAGCGACTAGGCATTCGCCCGGTCGGACGAAAGGAGGAGTTCCCGATGACAGAATGGAGTGCGCTGGCCGCTGCCGCCGGCATCGTGCTGATCGCGGTTGCCGCGGTGGTCATGATGCTGTCGATTAGAAAGCTGATGCGGCGGGCTGAGACCATGCTGGGCCGGCTTGAAGAAGACAGCGCCCGATTGGCACAGGAGGCTTCGCAAGTGCTTGAGCAGGCTTCCGTCTCTTTGGAGATGATACAGCGTCAGCTGGCAGCCGGCGAAGCTTTTGCCGCTTCCATGTCCAGTGCAGCGACAGCCTTAGCCAAGACGGCCGATGCGGTTCATGCTGTTGGGAAAAAAGCTTCCATAACGGCCATTGAGCATCTGGAACGTGCTCGCCTCGATAATGAACGGCAGATCGGGGAGATGTTCCGTTGGGTGGATGCCGGGATGACGCTCTGGCATTCCTGGAACAAATATGCCTCCAAGTCCGGCGAAGGGCAAGCCAAATAGAAGGAGAGATGGGATATGAAAGAGAAGAGCAAAGGACTCCTCTGGGGAGTATTGATCGGCAGTGTTGCAGGTTCTATTACCGCACTTCTTCTGGCTCCGAAATCCGGCAAAGAGCTTCGGGATGACATTGCTGACGGCGCACGCGGAATCGGTGCTAAGGTGCAGGAGGCAGCGGAGAAGGTAGGAGAGCAGGGAGTTAATCTGATCGGCATCATGACGGATCGTGCCGAGCATGTCATCTCCGACATTCAGTCCTGGCGGAACCGGCAGGAGAGCTGGCTGGCAGAAGAGGAAATCGCACAGGTGTCCTCGTTTGATGAGGATTTTGAAGAAGAGGCGTATGTGCCCTCTGTTTCGGAAGAGAAGATCAACGATTAAAACCAGGATCATCAGTCTTCAGCACATCGATTACGGGAATAAGGATCACGCCAAAATACATGAAAAGCCGGGGCGGCGCCAAACGCCCCGGCTTTGCTGCGTTTAGGTGTTTAGCATGGTCAGGCGGGATTATTGTCCCTTGTTCCTATAATGGAAATTCGGCGAATGCATGTCATTATGATAGGATGCATGAAAAATATGCGTGGTGGCCGGCGAAACCGGAGGAATCAGCCAGCTCCAGTCTCCGGTAAGCTCGCGCCCGGCCTGCGCTTCACGCCGTTCGAACAGACCGAACTGGGCTGCAGCCGAGTGATGGTCCACGATGCTGACGCCCGCCTTTTTGTAGGAATAGAGCACGGCCACATTGAGTTCGACCAGGGCACGATCCCTCCACAAGGTGGCTTCGCTTGAAGTCTCCAGTCCCATCAGCTTGGCGATGAGCGGAAGCTTGTTGTAACGGGCCTCATCTGCGAGGTTGCGGGCACCGATTTCGGTTCCCATATACCATCCGTTGAACGGAGCGGCCGTATACGTAACGCCCCCGATCTCAAGCAGCATGTCCGAGATGAGAGGCACCCCGTACCATTTTAACCCTTCCTCTTTAAGCTCCGGAAGATCAGGATGCTCCAGGCAGACCTCCAGCACGGAGGATTTCGGTATCGGCAGCCACTCGGGCGGCTCATTCCCCTGCTGCACCACCAGCGGCAGCACATCATGGGCGGTCAAGTCACCCTGCCAACCCATCTCCATGCATTCCTTCGTGAAGGCGATCGAAGCCGGGTCGCCAATCGTGCCGTCCGGCGTTTCGTAACCCGCATACCGAATCAATTGATGGTTTTTGATCATTAGGGGAGCTTCCCCGGGACGCGCAGCTCTGAAAATGGTAATCGTAGGTATGATCTTTCCGCCATGGGTGGCACTCTCGATATGGTGGAGAAGCGCCGAAAAGATGTCGGAGGTCTTCGTTAAGTGTCTGGCATCAATGACCTTCAGGCGATCCCAAAACAGTCTCCCGATACAGCGGTTGCTGTTTCGCCAGGCCATTTTGGCCCCGTGCGTCAGTTCCTCTATCGTATGTTCATATGTACCTGTCCGCTCGATCTGTGAGCGGATGTCGCGGATCCGGGACTGCACTTCTTCCCCGGTCCGGTTTAACTCTGCATAACAGAGCCCGATAAACTGCTCCGCAGCCTGAAAAAGGCCCGTGCGATGTATGCTGTCATTCACGTGAGATTCTCCTTTTCTATACGCGCGCTTACTATAGTATAAACTACCTAAGCTCCACATCTGGAGCAAGAGTCCTACAATTGCTTGAACATCGTATCCAAGGTTTTTCACAACGGCGCCCTTGTTGAAGATAGGGGGGAATTGGGGTAAGATTTAAGGTACATTTCGATCCGAAATGACATATGGTATCACTGTAAACCATGAATTTGACAAGAAGGAAGCGGTGGGTTCGTGCAGCAAGCAATCGCAATACTAGACTCGGGTGTGGGCGGGCTGACTGTCGCCAAAGAAGTGATGAGACAGCTCCCGAGAGAGAAGATTATTTATTTCGGAGATACAGCTCGCGCACCCTACGGACCCCGTACACCGGAAGAAGTCCGTTTATTTACGGAGCAAATCGTAGATTATTTAATTCAATATGATCCCAAAATGATCGTTATCGCCTGTAATACGGCAACGGCGGCGGCGCTTGATTATATTTCGTCCAAAGTGCCCGTGCCGGTCATCGGTGTCATTCATCCAGGGGCACGAGCCGCCATAAGCGCTACGAAGACCGGACACGTCGGCGTGATCGGTACGGTCGGAACCATTGGCAGCGGAGCGTATACAGCGGCTCTGAAACAGCTGTCACCATATATCGGGGTAGAGAGTCAAGCCTGCCCCGAATTGGTACCGCTCGTCGAACACGGATTGTTCCGGTCCAAGGATTCCCTGCAGGTGGTGGAGCGATCGCTACGAGGCATCAAGGATACCTCCATTGATTGCCTGATCCTGGGTTGTACCCACTATCCGTTTCTCATGAATACGATTCAAACCGTCATGGGGCCGAATGTGAAGCTGATCAGCTCCGCCGATGAAACGGCACGCGAAGTCAGCACGATTCTGTACGATAAAGGCCAACTCGCGAGCAGCATGGAAGGGCCGGTGCATCAATTTTTCTGTACAGGAGATCCGGAAATTTTTCAGAGCATTGCAACCGAATGGCTTGGTGAGCATATCAAGCGGACGCCGGTGGTATGGCAGATTACGAAGCTATAATTCACGGTTCATACTTTAAAGCTTATTAGAATGATTGCGAATACGAGTATGCGAGGCAGGCAGGACAAGGGATGGGGCCCTTTCCTGCCTTTCTTTGGTTTCACGATCGCCTTCATACGATAGGAAGGGGCTTGGCGCCGTTTCGATCGGCTGCATCACTCATGTCGGACAAGCGGCTGCTCATATACATGGATTGGACGCTAATTGAAGCGGCTTAGCCGCGGAAAGGAATCCATTATGCAGCAATATGTCGTACAGAAAGGCGATACACTAAGACGCGTGGCTGCCAGATATGGTCTGGCGTATGAACAGCTGATTACGGCAAATCCATGGGCCGCCCAGCAGCCGTATCTCCAGCAGGGACAAATGCTCTATCTTCCTGCATCGCTGCGCCGGCGGTATGTCATTCAGGAGCATGATACGTTTGATCGTATTGCCAGTGCGTTCCGGTTTCGCAAGGAAGCCTTGGAAGAATTGAATCCCGGTTTATCGGCTAATCAGCTGCCCCAGGGAAAAACGATCGTTCTGCCGGGCCCAACGCATAAGCATTTGATACGGTTAACCGGCGAATATGGGCCGGGGGATCTGGAGCGCGATATCCAAGAGATGCAGCTGCTTTACCCTGCCATCGAGTGGAGCGTCATCGGACGGAGCGTGCTCGGCAAACCCATATATGCGGCCAAAATCGGCAAAGGCTCGAAGAACCTTCACATGAATGCATCGCTGCATGCCAATGAATGGATCACCACTCCTTGTCTGATGCGATTCATGGAGGAGTACGGCAGGGCGTTGGTCCAAGATTCAACGGTTTATCATCAGGAACCGACGGCCTGGTACCAGGACTATACGCTGTGGGTTGTCCCGATGGCAAACCCGGACGGGGTAGAACTCGTACAAGAAGGAATCACACCTTCTCATCCCTATTATGAACGTCTGCTGGAATGGAATGGCGGTCGCGAGGACTTTCGCCGCTGGAAGGCGAATATCAACGGCGTGGATTTGGGGGACCAATTCCCGGCGCATTGGAACGAGGAAGTTGCTCGCAGGGGCAAAACGCGTCCTTCTCCGCAGGATTATGCGGGGGCTAAGCCGCTGAGCGAGCCGGAAGCCGAGACCGTCTATCAGCATACCCTGTCGATCTCTCCAGAACGAGCCGTTTCCCTTCACAGCCAAGGCAGGGAAATTTATTGGAATTACAGGGACTACGAACCTCCGGAAAGCGAGAACATGGCCAGAATAATGGGTCAGGCGGGCGGTTACAGGCCGGTGAAGCTTCAGGGGAGCGATGCGGGCTACAAGGATTGGTTCATTCAGCATTTCAGGAGACCGGGCTTTACGGTGGAGATCGGTTATGGGATTAATCCGCTGCCGCTCGAGGATTTCGAGGACCTGTGCGTCGAGGTGGGATCGATCCTGTCGGCGTTCATGTCTTTGGAATAACCTGATAATGAAACGAGAAGCATTCCTAAACGTATACAAAGATAGAAGAATCGGCCGCTGCTTGTCATGGATCAAGGCAGTGGCCTCTTTTCGCCCTCTGATTGATTGCGGGCCGCATAGGAATGGCCGGGATTTCTTAGAGATTCAGGAATTGGGTAATATATATTCATGCAATTGGAATGGAGGTATGCACCATGAAGTGGAGAAGATTATGGTCGCTTCGGCGCTGGTCGCACGTATTCCAGCGGATATTCGGGTACTTGGCCTCTTCCCGGGTTGCTTTAGGGGACAAGCTGTTATTCCTGGTTCCGGTTGCGCTGTACTGGGTACTGCCGGATTTCATGCCTTTCCTGCCGATCGATGATATCGGAGTCACGATGCTGCTGATGAACTGGTTCGTATCCCGCGTCGAACGGAAATATCCGGGTTTGCTCGGTGAGAACCAAGGCACGGTCAAGCGCGCAAGGTAAGCGGCCTTCGGGCAGCGGCAATACGGATAGAACCCTTGCGAAAAAGTCGGCAGGGGTCTACAATAACATATTGAATGAAACATCCGTGAGGAGATGAATATACGTGAAATGTAAAATTACCCGCAATGCGGCCAAAGTGATAAAGCGAGAGCTGGACAAGGAAGAAAACAAGGACAAAAAACTTCGCGTGCTGGTTACCCATGCGCATGGCGATCATGCCCACTATGGACTGGATCTGGACACACCTAAGGAAAGCGATGTCGTCGTATCGACGGATAAAGAGATCGACGTCATTTTGGAGGCTGGACAACCTTTTCTGGACGGCGTCAAAATCGACTATCTTTATTTTCCCGAGGAAGGCTTTGTCATTACGAATCCATCCCAAGGGAATCACGGCGACCACTAGGATACTTCAGAACAAAGAAGGTAATGAATAATGGCTAATGATATTCGCGTCTGCGAGAAATGCAGGCATACGAAATTGAAGACAATCATCCCGAAGATTCAGAAAATGGTGCCGGATGCCGACATTAAGATCGGCTGTAAATCCTATTGCGGTCCTTGCGGCAAACGCGCATTCATTTATATCAACGGCCGGTATGTCAGCGCACCTACAGAGGATGAGGTGCTGGCAAAGGCGCTGCCGTTTGTGAAGTAACCAACGGGCTGTTCGGGCCCCCAATCGAAGATTCATGGATTTCCCATTTCTACGGGTATAGTTCCTGGCTCAGCCATCCATGCTAAGAGGGCAACAGGAACAACGACTTTAGAAGGGAGCATCCGTCATGAACAGTCACGATTCCAGTCTTCACTCCAACAGTCCAAGCAACAGCGCGTTAGATTCCGTGGAGAAACTGCACCGTGCCGTATCCTCGGCCATGTCCCATCCGACGGAACAGTTAATTCAGCAAGCGGAGAATTCGTTATCCCATACAGAGCAAGCGGTCGCTCAGGTGATCGAGCAGGGGAACCGAAACGCCGTGGAATTGGCGGAAGAGTTGTTAGGTGAAGAGAAGGAACGCCTGTCCAAGCTTCGTTCGGCTAAAAAGTAAATCATCCTGTGCAAGCCCGTTCCAGAGCTTTCAAGCTTTGAACGGGCTTTTTGGCCAACTTATATGAAGCTGGGGCGGCCATCCTAGAAGAAGCTCAGGTGATATGTGTGAAACGTTTGCCAAAGATGGGGAAACCGACTCGAGTCAGTGTCCTATTGGGCAGGGTGGAAGAAGCATGCGGCAAGAATAAGGGTCTTCTTGTAAGGGGACATGGTCTTATCGAAAATCGCATTAAACAACAGGCTGATCATCATGATCAGCCTGTTTTTTTGGTTAAGCGGGGCGCCTGGGTCTTGGGTTGAACCTAAATCGAAGCTGTTCTGTTACTCCATTTCACCCTTGCCCTGTGCTTTAAATAACTTCAGCAGATCGTACGTGATGACTTGGTCCGAGATTTGCAGCTGCTTTCGGGTTTCGTCGTACCCGTCACGGCAGGCCTGAATGTCGGTTGGCTGACGCGTTGTCAGATCATAACAGGTTCCACCTTCCAGCCCGGCCGTTTCAGAAGGCAGGTAGAACACCTTCTCTTCGGAAAAAGCGCCGCTGCGCAGCGGAATCAGACGCGGCTTATCATCAAACAGATGGCCCCCGATCCAGTAATACGGCGCTTCCGATACGCCGAGAAGATGAAGGATGCTCGGCGTCACGTTCATCATGCCGGCGGCCTCGGGATATATTCCGGCATTCCCGCCGTCAGGCAGGCGAATGAGCAGGGGGACCTGGTTCATGATCTGTTCCATGTCGAGTGCGTTCAGATCCCGTCCAAGAAACTTCTCATAGTCCGATATTTCCTTGATCGAATTATCGTGATCGCCATAGATGAGCAGTATGGTATTATCCCACAGCCCTTGCTGCTTCATCTGCTCCTCGAACTGGCCGAAGGCTTCGTCCACATAATGGATCGACTGCAGATAATCCCCGAACATCGTGCCTTCAAACTCTCCAGTATCCAGCTTGCGGGCATCCTTCGGGACATAATACGGATGATGGCTCGTTAACGTAATCAGGAAGGAATAGAAGGGCTGCTCGATGCCTTTCATACGATCCAGCGATTGCGCGAAGAATGCTTTGTCGCTCAGCGACCATCCGAGCACATCGTTCATTTCATAATCCTTCTTGCTGTAAAAACGGTCATAGTTCATTTCCCGATACATCGTCGTCCGGTTCCAGAAGCTGCTGTCATAGGCATGGAACACGTTTGCTGCATAACCCTGCTCCTTCAGAATCTCCGGAAGAGTATCGTACTCGCGGTCGGCATATCGCGTAAACACGGAACCCGTGGGCAGGGGAAGCAGGGAGCTGTGCGTGACAAAGTCCGCATCGGACGTTCGTCCTTGCCCGGTTTGATGGTAGAAATTGCTGAAATACATGCTGTCCTTCATCAAACGGTTGAAGTTGGGGGTAATTTCCTGCCCCCCAATCGACTGGCCAATGACAAAATTCATGAAGGCCTCCGTCTGGATCATGATGACGTTGCTGCCTTTATACTTGCCGAACAAAGCCCCGGTTCCGGATGCTTTACCATGCTTGGCATCAAACCATGCCTTGACCTGGTTAACCTCTTCATCTGCCAGCTTCGGCTGGCCGATGAGATGATCCCGGCCGTAACGGTACAGATCATATCCGTGAAAACCGATAAGTCCCGTCACGTTATATAGCGTAATATTCCACCAATTGCCTTCAAAGAGGCCGACAGCCCAAGTATCGGACGCTTTCTTGATGGGAACGAAAGTCATCACCATGCCAAGGATGAAGACGAGCGTACCAGCTGCCAACCGGCCAAACACCCGTTTCCGCCGATGCCGCTGAAATTCACCCGGGAACCCGTACGTTTCGGAGGTCGATGTTCGTTTGCGGAACACCATCACGGCCGTAAACGGGACGATGGCAACCCAATCGATAAAAAAGAACAGGTCGGCGCCGTGTATAAGGGAACGGATGCTGTCTCCGAGCGAGCCGACTTGCCCGGCCTGCATGAGCACCGGCACCGTTATGAAATCATCGAAGTACCGGTAATAGATTAAATCGGCGTACAGGATCCCCGTCCATACCAGATTCAGTAGGGTTAATGAAGCAAGCCGGCCTCTTGCCGGGAGCCATAAGGTCCAGAAGGAGATCAGCAGGAGCGAGCCGACGGCGATCACATAGTCGGCCCGGTCCAGCTTCATGTTGGCAATATGAAGCTGATGATCCAGCATGATCAGCTTGTACATCATGAGGATAAGGAATAACAGATAGGCGGTGTACCGGTAATGCAGTCCTTTGGAGACCCGGCTGCGGATATCGATCCATGACGGCGATGAGAGCACGAGGGTATCCTCCTTTATCTAAAACTATAACATTCTCGAAACGTTGTCTGATTTCTATGCAAGAACGTAGATAGACGCTTTTCTAATTATAGCTTGGCCCGGCATGAATTCAAACGGCGATGCAGACAAAAAAGCCGCCCGAAGGCGGCGGTTCAAGCGGCGTCATGACGTTATTCCGCCGATTTGTTACGCGGTGGCAAGGGCCCCAGATATTGATAATACTGGCACTCGATCCGGCCGTTGAACAGCTTGCGGCGCTTGTCCGCCTTGCGGCCGAAGTAATGCTCGAATTGCTTGGTCGGGCTGATCGCGAAGAAGGACCAGGTCGGAAGCGAATGCATGACGGAGCCGAATTGGCGGATCAAACGTTCAACTTCCTCTTTCTCGCTTAACCGTTCGCCGTAAGGCGGATTAGTGATAATACAGCCGAATTCGCCATCAGGGATGGCTTTGGCCGCTGGAAGGACCTTGAAGTCGATTTCGCCGGCAAGGCCCGCGCTTTTGGCAGCGGCTTTGGCTACTTCGATGGCTTTCGGGTCGATATCGCTTCCTGCGATATGGAGCGGAATATCGTCCTTCACCGCATCAAACGCCTCCTCGCGCGCATCCTCCCACAGGCTGTCTCCGATGATATCCCAGTGCTCGGACGGGAACGACCGGCGCAGGCCAGGCGCAATGTTCCAGGCCATCATGGCGGCTTCAATCAGGATCGTGCCCGAACCGCAGCACGGGTCATACAGCGGGCGATGCGGGCCCCAGCGGCTTAACTGAAGCAGGGCGGAAGCCATCGTTTCTTTCAGCGGAGCTTCCGTCACCAGCTTGCGGTAACCTCGTTTATGCAGGGCGGGCCCTGTCGTATCCAGCGTCAGGATGGCTCGATCCTTCAAGAGAGATACCTCGACTACATAACGGGGACCGTCCTCGGGGAACCATTCCGTGCGGTGCGAGAGCTTCAGCTTCTCCACGATAGCTTTTTTCACGATGCCCTGACAGGCGGGAACGCTGCTAAGCTGCGATTTATGGGAACGTCCTTCCACGGGGAATTCGCCATCCGCCGGAATCCATTCCTCCCACGGCAGCGCTTTGGTTCCTTCAAAGAGCTCGTCGAAGGTCAGGGCCGTAAATTCCCCCATCTTGACGAGGATTCGGTCCGACGTCCGGAGCCATAGATTGCAGCGGCAAATATCGATCAGGTCACCCGAAAAGGTAACTCTTCCATTCTCTACTTCCATGTCGGCATACCCGAGCTCTTTCAACTCGCGGGCAACGACGGCTTCCAGCCCCATCGGGGCCGTCGCGATCAATTGTAATCGAGGCATTAACGATGTCAACTCCATTTAACATGTGTACGGCGAGAGTCGCCGCCGGTTCAATCTATATAGTATAGGCGATTGCATTGACTAAGACAATTATCATATGATAGTTCTCGTTAGGTTTAACGGAGTCAAGGCATGTTATGAGAAAAAGGAGGCAGCTTCATTGCTTACGACCCCTGATGATTATGTTAACCAATTATACCCTGAAGATGAAGAGCTTCGGCTTGTAATAGAAGCCATCCGCGAGCACGGGATGCCGGAGGTTTCGGTGGCACCGGCATACGGCCGGCTGCTGACCATGCTGGTACAGGCTGCCGGCGCAAGGAATATTCTCGAAATCGGCGCCCTTGGCGGCTATAGCGGCATCTGTCTGTGTCGCGGACTTGCAGCCGACGGCAAGCTCACGTCCTTAGAGCTGAAGGAAGAATACGCGGCACTCGCAGGACGTCATCTGGAGAAGGCCGGATTCAAGGATCAGGTGGAGTACCGCATCGGTCCGGCGGCGGATAGCCTGGAGGTTTTGAAGCAGGAAGGGCGGACATTCGATTTTTTCTTTATTGATGCGGATAAGGAGAACTATCCTCTGTACTTGGAATATGCCATGGAGCTTGCCAATCCCGGTGCCCTCATTGCCGGAGACAATTGCTTTTTGCGGGGCCGGACGCTGAACTCGGAGAAGAACGGTCCTTCGGTTCAGGCCGTCCGCCGCTTTAATGAAATCATCGCGACGGACGAGAGGCTGATCAGCACGCTGCTGCCCGCCTATGACGGGCTGATCCTTGCGCGCGTGAAGGGATGAAACAGATAACACAAAGGGGCTGTCCTCGGGTCGGTTAGACCACGGGACAGCCCCTTTTTGGATAAGACGGTTGCTGTTATTCTGCTGGCAGGCTCAACGGTATTTGGGCGAAGGCTTATGCGAGAACAGTTTCCGTCTCACCCATAACATATTGATGATCAGCAGGCAGCCGGATGTAACGAACAATCCTTCGATTCCGATGAATCCGGATAAGAATCCGCCGATTACCGCGCCCAGCATGTTGCCAAGCGCAAGCGAGCTTGTGTTGAAGCCGAAGGAGCGGCTTTCCATGCCGTCCGGCGTGTAGGAGCGAATCAGCGCGTTGACGCTTGGCAGCAGCCCGCCCATGAACACGCCCATCATGAACCGCACGATGATCAGCTGCCACACGGATTGCACGAAGGCTTGCGGGATCAACGTAAGTCCCGTACCGATCAAGGCGTACGTCAGTATGCGGTGCGCGCCGACCTTGTCGCTGAGCTTGCCGAGTATCGGGGAGGCGATCATGTTCGACAGCCCCGTGACCGCCACGACGAATCCGGCCCATATCGCGATATCCACCGCGGATCCATGAAGCTTCTGAACATACAGCGGGAGCAGCGCCATAGGGCTGATCATCGCGAATTGAAGCAGGAACGTGACGGCGAATAACGCCGGCAGCTGCGGAATGTGGCTCAGCTCCTTGAGCCCGGCGATAACCGATGGCTGCGGCGCCTTGGCCGCCCGCTCGCGGTTGAAGTTTTCCTTGACGAGGAACAAGGCGAGCAGCGAGGCCGTAAAGATTAACCCGCCTGTAATATAGAAAATCGGCCGGAAGCCGACCCAGCTGGCCATGAGTCCGCCGATCAACGGACCGAGTATGGTGCCGGCGACTTGTCCGGATTGCATGATGCCCATCGCAAACCCCATCCGATTCTTGGGCGTCGTGCCCGATACGAGCGATATCGCCGCAGGGTTAAATCCCGATATGGTACCGTTCAGCAGCCGAAGAGCCAGCAGATGCCACGGATGGGTGGCAAAGCCCATGCATGCGATGACAAGCGCCATGCCGAAGCCGGAGCGCAGCAGCATGATTTTGCGTCCGTACTTATCGGCGACTTTTCCCCAGATCGGCTGAAAAATAAACGAGGTCAGGAAGTTGGCCGCAAAGATCAATCCGGCCCATACTCCTATCTCCCGGTCTCCTACGACATTCAGGTCCTGCGCCAAATACAATGTCAGGAACGGGGTGATCATGGTCATCCCGGAGTTGACCAAGAACTGCCCGAACCAAAGCACAATGAGATTGATTTTCCAATTGGTCAATGTGCCTTTCACTTCCTTTCTAAGCTGTCGGGTCCGGCGCGAACCGGACGTATGTGGAATTACCCTAAAAAAGCCGTTCTTCCAGTATAACATATTTAAAAAGTGCCAAATGCTAACAATGTCATAAGATTGTCATGCGATTTTCATAGGATGTCCATGTAAGACGGTTGTTACTTACTTTTAAAAAGGGCATAATGTTCTTTAGGAAACTTTATACACATTGATGGGGGCCTAATCATGACCTATAACGATCAATTCATCCGCGCTTGCCGCAAGCAGGAAGTGGACCACGTTCCTGTATGGTACATGCGACAAGCGGGACGCTACGACCCGGAGTATCGAAAGATTAAAGAAAAGTACTCCCTGCTGGAAATATGCAGTCAACCCGAGCTGGCGGCAGAAGTGACCCTGATGCCGGTACGGAAGCTCGGCGTGGACGCGGCTATTTTATATTCCGATATCATGAATCCCGTTGCCTCGATCGGGGTAGACTTCGATATTGTGAAAAATATCGGTCCCGTGATCGACAATCCGATCCGATCCGCAGCGGATGTAGAGAAGCTTCGCCCGATCGACGTGGAAGGTGATCTCGGCCATGTTTTGGAGACGATCCGCATTCTGGACAAGGAGCTCGACGTTCCGCTCATTACGTTTGCCGGTGCTCCGTTCACGATTGCCAGTTATCTCATCGAAGGCAGACCTTCCAAAAATTATCTTCGCACGAAAGAGCTTATGTACAGCGAGCCGAAGGTATGGTTTTCGCTGATGGACAAGCTCGGCGACATGGTGATCGCTTATTTGCGCGCCCACGTGGCAAACGGCGGGAAAGCGTTTCAATTGTTCGACAGCTGGGTTGGAGCTTTGTCTCCAAAGGATTTCCAAACGTTTGTCCTTCCAACCATTCAGCGTATCTTTGCCGAGCTTCAGGACCTAAGCGTTCCGAAGATCTATTTCCCGGGGGTAAGCTCAGGAGAACTGCTGCCTACGCTTACGGATCTCAGCACGGATGTCATCGGTCTCGACTGGCGAGTGTCCATTACGGAAGGACGCCGCCGTTTGGAGCATAAATATGCCGTTCAGGGCAATTTGGATCCGACGGTTCTGACCGGGCCGATGCCGGTCATTCAGCAGTATGCCAAAGAAATTATCGATCAGGGGATTCAGGAGCCGGGCTTTGTGTTTAATCTAGGACACGGTTTATTCCCGGAGGCTTCCCTGGAGAAGCTGCGTGAGCTGACCTCGTATATTCACGAATACTCCGCTCAAGCATTGCAGGCAGGAGCACAACGCTCTTAAACGTTGAATATTTTATTAGCCAGAGGTGAGATGGTATGAAGAATAAGATTGGCGTATTGGTCATGTCCTACGGCACGCCGGAGAGCATGGAAGGAATCGAAAGTTATTATACGCATATCCGCCGCGGAAATAAGCCGTCGGAAGAGCAGCTCAAGGAGCTGACGGACCGCTATGAGGCGATTGTGGGTGGCGTGTTTCCGCTCCGCGAGAACACGGACCGGCAGGTCCGCACGCTGCAGGATACATTAAATGCGGATCCCCGGGCCATCGATCTTGAGTTCGTGTGTTATCAAGGCTTGAAGCACGCGGCTCCGTATATCGAAGACGGCGTGGAGCAAATGGTCCGGGACGGCATCAAGGAAGCCGTCGGCATCGTGCTGGCTCCCCACTACTCCACCATGAGCATCGGATCCTACGTGAAGCGTGCCCAGGCGAAGGCCGATGAGCTGGGACTTCAGATTTCGTTCGTGGAGAGCTATCACACGCATCCGAAACTGATCGAGGCTTTTGCAGACCGAGTGTCGGCGAAGCTGAACCAGTTCGAGCAAGCGGGGGCTGTTCGGGACAGCGTGAGGGTGCTGTTCAGTGCCCACAGCCTTCCGGAACGCATTTTGTCCGTCGGAGATCCTTATCAGGATCAGCTGCTTGAGACATCCAAGGCCGTAGCCGAGAAGGCAGGCGTGAAGCAGTGGCAGTTTACGTGGCAAAGCGCCGGCCGGACGGCGGAGCCTTGGCTGGGCCCGGACATTCTGGATACGCTGCAGGCGCTGAACAAAGAAGAACAGGTGGAGGACGTGCTGGTCGCGCCGGTCGGTTTCGTATCGGATCATCTTGAGGTGCTGTACGATTTGGATATCGAAGCCAAAAGCATTGCCAAGGAGATGGATATGCGGCTTGAGCGCATCGACTCCTTGAACAGCGACCCGCTCTATATGGAGGCGCTCAGCGACTCCGTGATCACCTTGATTGGACTGTAAGCCGTATTACCCGAATTTCGAATTTCTCAACAGAATGCTTTGATATGGAACTCCCCGGCGACGGGGGGTTCTATTCTTTATGGGGAAGCTGGTATAATGGGGGAAACGACTTATTGCGCGAGCTCATGAGTGAATAAAGGAGTGACCTATGCAGCATCTGTCACGATCAGAGAAAAGCAAGGCCGAGAAGAAGGCCCGTAAGCAGCGAACCGGACAGGTTTGGCTCATTCTGAACCTATGCCTGATTTTTATGATCGCTGCTTTGCTTGTTTATCATTTTAAATTCAAGGAAGATCCGGTTCCGCAAACGGCTTATCCCCCTGGTATGCCGGACTTTGGCATGGAAGGGGAGCAGGCGGGAAGCACCGGCTCCGGACAGCAGGATGTAGGCGCGGGAACGGATTCGGATCCTTCGACGACGACGGAGCCCGGCGAACCTCACGATTCCGCGATAACGGGGCCTGATGGCAGCGCAGCGGATGAACCTGCCGATGACGAGATGGCAGCGCGGGTGGTCATGCATTTTGCAGGGGACACGTTGTTCTCGGGCAAGGTGGAGGCTGAGCTGAAGAAGCATGGATACGATTATCCCTACAAGCACCTGGGTACCGCATTTCTGGAGGACGACCTAACCGTGCTTAATCTGGAAACCCCGGTTACGACCGGAGGCGTTGGCGCCGCCAACAAGAAATTCGTATTCAAGTCCTCTCCGGACGTATTGCCCGCCCTCCGGGATGTCGGGGTGGAAGCCGTTAATCTGGCTAACAATCACATTCTGGATCAGGGGCAGGAGGGGCTATTGGATACCTTGAAGCACCTGAAGGACCATGATATCCGTTATGTGGGAGCAGGACGGAATGAGGAAGAAGCCTTTGCGGCCGAATATTTCGAGCTTCAGGGCATGACGGTTGCCTTGCTTGGGTTCAGCCGCGTCCTGCCGGAGACGACCTGGTATGCGCTGGAGAACAGGCCGGGGGTCGCCGGGGCTTATGACCATGTGCTGCCCAAGGCGGTTGAAGCGATCCAGGAGGCAAGGAACAAGGCCGATCTGGTGGTTGTCATCGCCCATTGGGGGGAGGAGCTTCATAAGACGCCGAATGTCCATCAGATCAATCTGTCACGCGCATTCATTGACGGCGGCGCCGATCTGATTATCGGCGGCCACCCGCATGTGCTGCAGGGATTGGAGCAGTACAAGGGTAAGTGGATTGCGTACAGCACCGGCAATTTCATCTTTACCAAATCGTCGAATGCGGATACGTGGAAAACAGCCGTGTTCCGGGCTTCATGCAGCAAGCAAGGAGACTGCGACCTGAAGCTGACGCCTTACCGTACTGAGATCGGACAGGTCATTCCGCTTGAAGGCAAAGAAGCTGAAGCCCTGCTGAAAGAGGTCCAGGAGCGATCCGTCGGCGGCGTCAAAATAGCGCTTGATGGTGAAGTTATAGCAGGCAAGGCCGCAGACTAATTCGTTAAACGTTACATCAAGGAGGTCCCACCATGAACAATTTATGCGTGGCTCACCGGGGGTTTTCCGGTAAAGCGCCTGAAAATACGCGCGCAGCCATTCAGTTGGCGATGGATGAGCCCTTCGTGCATTGGATGGAGATTGATGTGCAGCTGACTCAGGACGGGGTCCCTGTCGTGATCCATGACTTCAGCGTGGATCGTACGACGACCGGGAAGGGCAAGGTGAAGGATCTGACCTGGCAGCAAATCCGGAGGATGGACGCCGGAGAATGGAAGGGACGCCAGTTCAGGGGAGAGCAGGTTCCATCGCTGGATGAGGTCCTGCAGCTGGTCAAAGGCCGATTGAAACTTAACATCGAACTCAAAACGAGCGGGGACATGTATCCCGGCCTGGAAGCCGCTGTCCTGGAGCGGATTCAAGCCCACCGGATGCTGCCGGACGTGGTGCTTACTTCGTTTGAACCGAAAGCTTTGATGAAGGCAAAGGAATTGGAGCCCGACGTGAAAACCGGACTTATCATCGATGCGCATCCTCGCAATTTGCTGGCACGCTTGAAGCAAATGAAATGTTCCTTTTTATCCATCGGCTATTCCCACCTGGATGCGGCTTTT
Organism: Priestia sp. BR_2; assembly: GCF_041954005.1. Taxonomy (NCBI): domain Bacteria; kingdom Bacillati; phylum Bacillota; class Bacilli; order Caryophanales; family Bacillaceae; genus Priestia; species Priestia sp. BR_2. The sequence goes on from NZ_JAVFHM010000229.1 coordinate 128,453, forward strand.
GCGTCGGATCTGGTGAAGAACGGCATTACGCCCATGGCTTGGACGGTGGATGATGCGAAGAGCATGAGATCGCTCGCCCGAATGAATCCCGCCATCATGATCTGTACGAACCGGCCCGATACATGGGGCCAAATCTTTATTCATAAAATTGCACCAAAAGTTCCGTTCTGGCGAAGAAAATGGAGGTTTTAATTGATGTGTGCCCTAGTGAATAACGTTTATTGTGTAGGACGTAATTACCAACTGCATGCGGCGGAGCTCGGCAATGCCGTACCGGAAGAGCCGATGATTTTTCTTAAACCCTCGCATGCCGTCGTTCCGCTGGACGGCAGCGTGCTGAAGCTGCCGATGGACAGGGGCAGCCTTCATTTTGAAGGCGAGCTTGTTATTCAGCTTGCAGAGGATTACGCGCCAGGCAAGACCGTGGACGAGCTTGTAAAAACGATGGCCCTTGGCATCGATTTCACGCTGCGTGACGTACAGACGGTCATTAAGGAGAAAGGACACCCGTGGACGGCGGCAAAGGCGTTTAAATCTTCCGCACCGCTTACGCCATCCATTGCTTTCCCGGGAACCGCCAAGCTTGAGGATAAGGATTTTACCGTCTGGAAGAACGGCGCCCAGGTCCAGAGGGGGAATGTGAAGGATATGATCTTCTCTCTTCAGCGCATCATCGATTACATCGGCGAGCATTACGGTCTTGGTCAAGGGGATTTGATCTTCACAGGCACGCCGGCCGGCGTGGGACCCACGGAATCCGGCGACGTGTTCGAACTGTTCTGGGGAGACGTCCGTCTGGGCCGCTGCGAAATCGGGTAATCTGACAAGCTTTATTATGGGAGGGATCGCGGATGGATTGGCTGATCGGGGCAGCGGGTGCCGTCATCGTGGCAGGAGCCGCTTACAGGAAACGATCGTTATCGGAATCCGGAGCCTTAGCCGCTATTCTGATGGGTACCATATATTACGGAGCAGGGAACGCGTTTTGGTTCGGAACCCTGCTTCTTTTTTTCATAACGTCCACGCTGCTCTCGCGGCATGGAAAGCAGCGGAAGGCGGACCTGGAGAAATCCTATGCCAAGACCGGCCGGCGGGATGCCGGTCAGGTCTTCGCCAATGGCGGCATCGGCATGGTGCTGTGTCTGTTGAACGTATGGATTCCGTCCCATCTGTGGGTGTACCTGTTTATAGGCGTCATGGCTACGGTGACGGCGGATACCTGGGCCACGGAGGTGGGCAGCCTTAGCCGGAAGCCTCCGCGTTCCGTGCTGAACGGAAGGGTGCTGACAGCCGGGGAATCCGGCGGCGTGTCCTGGGTCGGCTCCGCGGCGGCGGCGGCAGGGAGCATGCTGATTGGGGCAGGCGGATGGCTGCTGGCCGAGTGGAGCGGCATGAATGCGGATCTGTTGCCGTATGTCCTGGCTGCCCTTGCGGGCGGCATGGTCGGAGCTTTTGCCGATTCGTACCTCGGTGCGACCATGCAGGTAATGTATCGCTGCCCGGCGTGCGGCAAATCGGTGGAAGTGTCTCGACATTGCGGCCAGGATACGGTGCGCATGCGCGGACATGCCTGGATGTCCAACGATGCGGTCAATCTGGTCAGCTCATTGCTTGGCGGCGCGGCAGCTTATGGGATTGCGGCGTGGATTGCGTTATAATGTATCCGTCTTACCGATGAAGGAACGATCAACGAAATCTATAAATGTAAGTAGGGATCATAACTATGAATATATTGACCGTGGAACAGGTAACGAAAAGCTATGGAGACAAAATTCTGTTTCAGGATGCTTCCTTCGGGATGGAGGACCAGGATAAAATCGGGATCATCGGCGTAAACGGCACGGGGAAATCCACGTTTATGCGCGTTATCGCGGGGATTGAGCCGCCGGATGCCGGTAAAATATCGATGGGCAATCGCATCCGGGTGCGTTATCTGGCCCAGAACCCCGAGTTTGATCCGGACAATACCGTCCTGCAGCAGGTATTTGAGGGCGATCTTCCAGAGATGAAGGCGGTCCGGGAGTACACCGAAACGATGGAACTGCTGGAGCTGCATCCGAATCGCGAAGACCTGCAGCAGAAGCTGCTGAAGCTCAATCAGACGCTGGATACGCTGCAGGCGTGGCAGCTGGAAAGCGATGCGAAAACCATCCTGTCCAAGCTGGGCATCCGGAATTATGACGCGAAGATGGGGACGCTCTCAGGCGGCCAGCGTAAGCGGGTCGCATTGGCTGCGGCCTTGATTCAGCCTTCCGATTTGCTTATCTTGGATGAGCCGACGAACCATATCGACAATGAATCCGTGGCCTGGCTGGAACAGTATCTGCAGAAGCGCCGGGGTGCGCTGCTCATGATTACGCATGATCGGTATTTTCTGGACCGGGTGGCCAATGTCATGCTGGAGCTGGACCACGGGCGGCTGTTCCGATATGAGGCGAATTACAGCCGCTTTCTGGAACTGAAGGCGGAGCGCGAGGAGCGTGAGGCTGCTTCCGAGCAGAAGCGCCAGAATTTGCTGCGGAACGAACTGGCCTGGATTCGCCGAGGAGCCAAGGCGCGTACGACCAAGCAGAAGGCGAGGATCGAACGATTCGAGAAGCTCAAGGATCAGGAGATGGTTCACAGCTCCGGCGAACTGGACGTCTCGGTCGCTTCTACCCGGCTGGGACGAAAAATTCTGGAGATTGAAGGTCTGCGGAAGAAGAGCGATGACAAAGTTCTCATTCAGGATCTTTCCTACATTGCCGTTCCCGAGGATCGGATCGGCATCGTTGGCCCGAACGGCAGCGGCAAATCCACGCTGCTCAATCTGATTGCCGGGCGGCTTCAGCCGGATGCCGGGGAAGTCGTGCTTGGCCCCACGGTCAAGCTCGGTTATTTCACCCAGGAGCATCAGGAGATGGACGGCAGTCAGCGAGTGATTGAGTATATCAAGGATGAAGCGGAGGTTGTCCGCACGGCGGACGGCTCGGCCATTACCGCGGCCCAGATGCTGGAACGCTTCCTGTTCCCGCCGGCGCTGCAGTGGACGCCGATCGCCAAGCTGTCCGGGGGCGAAAAGCGCAGGCTGTACCTGCTGCGGGTGCTGATGAGCGCGCCGAACGTGCTGCTTCTCGATGAACCGACCAATGATCTGGACATTCAGACGCTGTCCGTCCTGGAGCAGTACCTGGATGAATTCCCGGGCGTCTGCATCGTGGTATCCCATGATCGCTTTTTCCTGGATCGAACGGTTGACAAGATCATGGCGTTTGAGGGCAACGGACAGATCCGTGTCCATGTCGGCTCTTACAGCGAATATGCCGAATGGATGCAGCGCCATGGCGGCGAAGCCGCCGGGGGCAAGGCGGAAGCATCCAGTGCCAAGCCTGCTTCGGGAGGCTCAGGCAGCGGTTCCGCTCAGGAAGCGCCGCGGGAGCGCTTGAAATTCAGTTATAAAGAACAGCGGGAGTACGAGCAGATTGACGGTCTTATCGAAGCCGCCGAGAACAAGCTCGCTTCGATTCAATCGGAGATGGAGACCGCCGGCAGCGATGCGGCCAGGCTTCAGGAGCTGATGAAGTCCCAAGAGGAGACGGAAGGCGAGCTGGAGCATTTGATGGAGCGCTGGACCTATCTGAACGAGCTTGCGGAGAAGATTGAGCAGAGCAAGAAATCTTGAATATGCAAAAGGGGCGTCCCCAGGCTTATGGCCTTGGCGGGACGCCCCTTTTTCTGTAGGGAGATGACTTATTTCACGTAGGCAGCCAGCAGCTTAACGGTGTTAAGAACAGCCTGTTTATGCGTTCTTTCCATCGCATGGGATGCATGAACGCCGGGACCGATCAGCGCAGCCTTGATGTTGCTGCCGGCGGAGAGCGCCGCGGATGCATCGGAGCCGTAATGCGGGTACACGTCCACCGCATAAGCAATGCCTTCGCTTTCAGCCAGCTGGATCAGACGGCTGGTCATGCCGTAGTCGTAGGGACCGGAAGAATCCTTTGCGCAGATGGATACATCGGTTTCCTTGCAGCTCAGGTCATCGCCGATGCAGCCCATATCGACCGCAATCAGTTCATGGATGTCGGCAGGAATGTAGGCGGCGCCATGTCCGACCTCTTCATAGTTCGAGATGAGAAGCTTCACATTGTAGGCAGGCTTCCAGTTATCCCGTTTCATGCTTTCGAGCAAGCCGAAGAGGGCGGCGACGCTGGCTTTGTCATCCAGATGGCGCGATTTGATGTAACCGCTCGGCGTAATGACCGCACGCGCATCAAAGGACACAAAATCACCAACGCCGATTCCGAGTTTCTTCACATCTTCGGCAGACTCCACCCATTCGTCGATCCGGACCTCCATATGGGCTTCCTGGCGCTTGAAATCACGGGCATCGCTGTACACGTGAACGGAAGGATGCGTGGACAGGATCGTGCCCGTATATTTCTTGCCGCTGCGCGTATGGATGATGCAGTATTCATTCTCGATGCTGTTCATCATGTATCCGCCGACGGAGGTAAGCCGGAGCGTACCTTCCGATTTCACGGCACGAACCATGGCGCCGAGCGTGTCCACATGGGCGCTCAGGCCGACGGTTCGGCTGCCGTCTTGTCCGGGAACGGACAGGATGGCTCCGCCTTTCTCATTCCATTCCAGGGAAACTCCAAGCGAAGCGGCTTCCTGCTCGATCCGCTTCATGATGTCGTGGGTATATCCGGTAGGGCTCGGCGTATCCAGCAGTTCTTTTAGCAGGTCCAGCACGTAAGTTTCATTCGGTTGTATCGACACGGGTTGTTATGCCTCCTTGGTTCGATGGGACAGCCTTCCTATTCAACGGGAGCGTCCTTCTGATCTTTCTTGTTTTCCTCTTCCGCAGCTTGTATTTCAGGGGTGTATCCCGTTACTTCACGGATATGTATGAGCTGCTCCGCTAACGAACGGATTTCCTTCTGCATTTGATATTGACGGTAAATCCCGAACGTGCCGACGATCAGTCCCCCGATCAGCGAGCATCCGATAATCAGCAGAATCAGCGGTACGTTGACGGTGCCGAATAACAGGTTCACGGCAACCGGATTGACATTGATGACGGCGAACACAGCCGTAATCAGGGCAAACAATAAGGCTGCGATTAACGACCATTGAATTTTCATGGGGAACACCTCCTTCCTCCAAACAGTATAAAATCCCTCGCCCGTAAAGGGCAAGGGATTTTATTCCACCGGTCAATTGAGATTCGCTTAAGCCCGCGAAAGCAGGGCTGTTTATTTCGTCAACTGCTCCATCTGGTTGATGACGTCTTCAAACACGCTCATCGCCTCACGGATCGGCTCCGGAGAAGACATATCCACGCCGGCCTTCTTGAGGATGTTGATGGAGTAGTCGCTGCCTCCGCTCTTCAGGAAGCCGAGATAACGGTCAACGGCAGGCTGGCCTTCCTCCAGGATTTGCTTGGAGAAACTGGCCGCAGCCGAGAAGCCGGTCGCGTATTTGTACACATAAAAGCTGTTGTAGAAATGAGGAATCCGTGCCCATTCCATGCCGATCTCTTTATCCACCTGCATGCCTTTGCCGTGATATTTCACGTTCAGCTCGTAGTAGATGTCGGAAAGATCCTGTGGCGTCAGGGATTCGCCGCTTTCCACGCGTTCATGCACGATCTTCTCGAACTCGGCAAACATCGTTTGACGGAATACCGTCGTCCGGAATTGATCGGCATAGTAGGTGAGCAGATACATCTTCTGCTTCGGATCCTTGGCGTTCTTCAGCAGGTAATCCATCAGCAGCGCCTCGTTCGTGGTGGACGCCACTTCGGCCAGGAAGATGGTGTACTGCGCATCACGGTATTTCAAGGCGTTGTCGGAGTAGTAGGAGTGAAGCGCATGACCCATCTCGTGGGCAAGGGTAAACATGCTGTTCAGATTATCTTTGTGGTTCAGCAGAACATATGGATGCGTGCCGTATGCGCCCCAGCTGTACGCGCCGGTCCGTTTGTTCTCATTCTCGTACACGTCGATCCAGCCGTTGTCATAGCCTTCCTGCAGGCTGCTGAGATAATCGTCACCAAGCGGCGTAAGGCCTTCCTTGGTCATTTGTTTCGCTTCCTCGTACGTGATATCCCATTTGTACTCTTCTACGAGCGGAGCGAACAAATCGTACATATGAAGCTCATCCACGCCCAGCAGCTTCTTGCGGAGCTCCATGTAACGGTGAAGGAGCGGCAGGCTCTCGTGAATGGTGTCGATCAGGTTCGTGTAGACTTCCTTCGGAATGTTATCCCCATAGAGAGCCATTTCCAGAACGGAGGGGTACTTGCGGACGCGGGAGTAGAACATATTTTTGTTAACGTTGGCGTTCAGCGTAGCCGCAATCGTGTTTTTCTGCTTGCCGTAGGTTTCGTAGACGGCTTTGAAGGCACGCTCGCGAACCTCGCGGTTCGGGCTCTCCAGGAATTGAATATAATTGCCGTGCGTAAGCTCGACGTCCTTGCCGTCCTCGTTTTTGATTTTCGGGAATTTCATGTCCGCATTGTTGAGCATGCCGAAAATGGTCTGCGGTGCAGAGGAGAGGTTGCCGACTTGAGCCAGCAGCGCTTCTTCCGTCTTGGACAGCACGTGCGCTTTCTCCCGTTTCATCTCCGTCAGCGTGAATTTGAATTCCTTCAGGGTAGGGTCCTCGATCAGTTTATCCAGTTCCGCCTCGGACAGGGACAGAATTTCAGGCGTGATGAAAGAGAGGGCTTCTCCGGCTTCGACGTTCAGTTTTTTGGCTTTGGCGGTTAGTGCCTGATATGTAGGGTTTGCCGTATCTTCGTCATGGTGCATATGAGCGTATACGTATAAGCGTTCGGCATGGTATGAAATTTCGTCTTCGAGCTCGAAGCATTCCTTGATGGAAGCTGCGTTGTTTAACTTGCCTTGGTAATCGGCGGTCCGTTTCAGCAGATTCTTCAGCTCCGCAAAGCTTGCATCCCAAGCCTTTTGATCAGCAAATAAATCCTCGAGTTTCCATTGATGCTCTTTAGGGACATCAGCGCGTTTCAACAATTGTTCCATGGAAATCCTCCTTGAATGATATGGATTAGTTGGAGTCCGGGTTCCTTCAGACAAGACTTCGGAGCGGGCAGCGGATAGAGCTAGCAGGCAGATGGCAAGCGTAATGCAGAGCACCTTGGCGCCTCTCATGGCATAATACCTCCTCGAATTGAAGCATCCGAGCGATAGTATGCCGCGTACCCGCCACTTTCATCCTATAAATTTACGAGGAACCCAGATTCAAGAAACTGTATACAATAAGGTAAAAGGCAAACAAGATAAAGGCGACGGCAATCAGGGCCATCCCCCTTCTCAGTCTTTGGGGTATCCGATCCCGGTACATGATCATGATGGCACCCAGACTGAAGGCCAGAATAATGAAGATGACGATATTCGTATAATCCATCCATTACACCTGCTTAAAGGCAGCCATCATTTCTCTCCACTCATCTTCCCGGCCTTCGAAATCTTCTTTGGGAAAGCGGTTTTGAGCCCAGTGCATCAAGGCTGGCCGACTCATGAAGGTATGGGTCTCTTCACCCCACTGGTCGGAAATTTCGCGAAGAACGATGTATCGGCCCTGAACTTCGACCGTCATCATGTTCCACTTGTCTTTTTTGTATATTTCATGTTTTTTGATCATATGCATCTCCGTTTGCTACTTAGGCTTTTGGGTAAATGATAACGCACTCGCGGGCTTAAAAGCAAATCATCTTCTGATTAAAATAGTGTGCCGAAAAAAGCCCCTTAGGGTGAATTGACGGATTGCATTGTCAGAAAACATGGGATATAATATGGATATTCGCCATAGATGGCGGTATTTTTAGGAGGTTGTTCATTTGAAAGGTACAGTTAAATGGTTTAACGCAGAAAAAGGTTACGGCTTCATTTCCGTTGAAGGTGGCGAGGATGTATTCGTACACTTCTCCGCAATTCAAGAAGAAGGCTTCAAGAGTTTGGAAGAAGGTCAAGCGGTTGAGTTCGACATCACAGAAGGTAACCGTGGTCCTCAAGCAGCCAACGTAACAAAACTGTAAGCTAACTCCCGATACGGAGATCTTATAGAATTACCAAGGCATGAAGCACAGTTCTCTACCGAGAACTGTGCTTTTTTGTATTCTTTTGGGTCAAGCAGGTCTAGTCAGGATCAATCAAAGGCAGGTTCGGATCGATACCCGGTCCGTACTTGCCTTTATTGATCTTATACTCAGGAGCGTTTCGCGCTGTATTCTAGGCGCCTAATCCAGAGGTATGCATCTCCTCCGGCTTGGCGAAGAGGTGCCGGTAGATAAAGCCGAGGCAGGCAGCGAAGGACAGGAGGGCTGCAAGCAGGTAGAAGGACGATCTCCCCGCGGCTTCGAACAGCAAACCGCCGAAAGCTCCACTGAGAAGCCCTGAGACGCTGGACCAGAAAATAATGAAGAGCGCCATCCCGGTCGCCCGGTACTGCCACGGAATGATCCTGGTAATATAACGGACCGCGGTTACATAGAACACGCCGAAGGTAATGCTGTGAAGCGACTGGACGGCGAGCACCGACAACGGATCGGACGCCAGCGCCATGAGCAGGAATCGGAGCGCAAACATCAGGCTTGCAAAGCCGAGCAGCGGCAGCTCCTTCATCTTGTCTCCATACTTGCTCAGCAGGAAAAAAATCGGGATCTCGCTGGCAGCCGAGATCATCAAGGACCACCCGATAAGACCCTCGCCCGCACCAAGCCCCGATAAGGTGAGCGTCAGAAAGGCTTCATTCATGCGGTGGGCGATGGCAAGACAGAAGGTGCAGCCGAAAAACCACAATATTTCTTTCGAACGCAATATTTTGAGCAGGGCTGCCAGTTCCACAGGCTCTGATTTGGCCGCGACGCCATCGCGGATAAGAAAGGAGCATATGAGCGTAAACACGCCGATCCCGATGCCGATCGACAGCGCAGCCGAAGCGCCCGCTGCACCGATGGCATATCCAATGCCAAGGGCGAAGAACGCGTAGCCGAGCGAGCCGAATACGCGGATGACGGTAAAGCTGCGACCGTACCGGTGCGCCGTCTGGATGGCCATCGTATCCGCCAACGGATAGACCGGGTAGTAGAAGAAATAAAACAAGCTGATCGTAATCAATACAACGCCGAAGCTTGTAACCTGCCATAGGATAAGCATCGTGACAAGCTGCCCGATTATCAGAATGTTCATGATGCGTTTGATGGTCCGGTATTTATCGCTTGTGTAGCTCCAAATCATGTTGGAGAACATGGATATCAACGGGCCGATGGCATACAGATAGCCGATCTGCGCGCTGCTGAAGCCGATCTCTTTGTAATAAAGCGGAAAATAAGAAATGACAAGGGCTGTCGTGCCGAATATCGTAAACATAAAGGCGCGGAGCCAATTCTGATCCGGTCTGGACGAAGCGGGAAGTTTCATGCTGGGGATCTCCGTTCTTTCATGAACCCGTGGACCGGTGGATGAAACGGCATTCGCGAAGTTCATGGTCTGTTGTTCAACTCCGACTAGTATATAACATATCGCTGATTGGAGATAGATGGATAATAGAATGCGTTAACGGCCGCCCCCCGTCAATGATCTGTGTTATTTGTGCAAAATGGGCGATCATATTATAATAGGTTTGATTTGGATAGGTATAAAAAGACAACCATGTGGAGGCAGAGTTCATTGAATAATCAAGAGCTAAGCCGTAAGGTTCCGCGCAGTCCGGTCGGGCTGATGAGCCGGGTGTACAAATTCATACTCCCGGAAGTGCGGAGCGAATTGGAGAAGTGGCGCCGGGAGGCTGAGCAAATTCCGGATGAGGAGCTACGAAAGCAGGCACTGGCCAGTATAGATACCAAAAGATTTCACTGCCAGGGCGGTGCGGTGTATGCCGCAGCCAATCTGCCGGAAAAGCACATTCTCATTCCATTGATTGTAGCTTACCAGACAATTAGCGATTATCTCGATAATTTATGTGACCGCAGTACTTCGCTGGATCCAGCGGATTTCAGACAGCTCCATCAGTCGATGCTGGATGCCGTTACACCTGAAATGGAGCCGGCTGATTATTACGCGCTCCGGTCCGAAAGGGAGGACGGAGGTTATCTTCTCCGCCTTGTGCAGAAATGCCGGGATTGCATCGGGCAATTATCAGGATATGAAGCGGCAAAGCCCTACATAAGGGATTTGGCTGGGCTTTATGCCGATTTGCAGGTATACAAGCACATCCATCCGGATAAGAGAGAAGCGGCATTGCTTGAATGGTGGTCCCGGCATGCACACCGGACACCGCATCTGCGGTGGAACGAGTTTGCGGCTGCAACGGGATCAACCTTGGGTGTGTTCATGCTGTTCTTGGCTGCAACCGATCCGTTTCTGGATGACGAGGATGCATCGTCCATTCATGCGTCTTATTTTCCGAATGTATGCAGTCTCCACATTATGCTGGATTATCTTATTGATCAAGACGAAGACAGGCTGGGCGGCGATCTGAACTTTTGTAATTATTACGAAGATGCCGATACGATGCTGAACCGTATAGCTTCCATTGTTGAGTGGGCCCGGAAGGATGTCAGAACGATTCCCTCGACCCCTTTTCATCGTATGATCATTGAGGGGTTACTGGCGTTATATTTATCCGATCCAAAAGTCAGCGAGCAGCAACTGGTTCGCACCGTATCCAAACGTTTGATGAAGAAGAGCCCGATGACCCGGATTTTTTTCTACGTCAACAGCCGATGGATTCGTAAGCATAAGCATGAGTGACATTGAAGGAGGAAAAGAGACATGGCAGAGGTTAAAAAAATTGCAGTTCTTACAAGTGGTGGCGATTCCCAAGGGATGAACGCGGCGCTGCGCGCCGTTGTACGGAGCGGTTTGTATTATGGACTAGAGGTATACGGGATTCAACGCGGTTACCAAGGTCTTCTCGAAAACGACATTATCAAAATGGACCTTCGCAGCGTAGGGGATATCATCCAGCGCGGAGGCACGATTCTTCGTTCCGCCCGTTGTGAGGAGTTCAAGACGGCGGAAGGGCAGCAGAAAGGCGCCGACATTCTGAATCAGCACGGCATCGACGGTTTGGTCGTCATCGGCGGAGACGGCTCGTACCAAGGTGCGAACAAGCTGAGCAAGCTCGGAATCAAAACGATGGGTCTTCCGGGCACGATTGATAATGATATTTCCTTTACCGACTATACGATCGGTTTTGATACAGCGGTCAGCGTCGTTGTAGACGCTGTAAACAAATTGCGCGATACGATGTCTTCCCATGCCCGCTCGTCGGTTGTAGAAGTTATGGGACGCCACTGCGGCGACATCGCCCTTCACGCGGGCCTGGCTTCCGGGGCGGAGACCATCCTGGTGCCGGAAGTGGAGTACAATCTTGATGAAGTGGCGACGCGTCTTCGCGAGAATTTTGCCAAAGGCAAGCGCCACAGCATCATTATCGTAGCGGAAGGCGTCGGACGCGGCGAGGACGTTGTCCACGATCTGAAAGAGTGCCATGCGTCAATCGATGCCCGCGTAACCGTGCTTGGTCATATCCAGCGCGGCGGAGCTCCGACTCCGTTTGACCGCAATTTGGCAAGCCGTCTCGGCGATTTTGCGGTTCGCAGCCTGATTGATGGCCAATCCGACAAAGGATGCGGCATCATCAAAGGCGAACTGGTCCTTACGGACATTGACAAGGTCGTTAACACCAAGAAGGAATTTGACCGGGATCTGTACGATCTGGCATTGCGATTGTCCCAATAAGTCCGTTTTGGCGATAACGATAAAAGACCGTCTCCATGGCAGAATCCATTCTGCTTGGAGACGGTCTTTTTTAGTATAAATGTTAGACCATCCTGATGTCGCGATAACAACTTCCGCGATATGCGGTCCGTTGTCTTATGATGCGGATAAGGACGTTGCCTTTGCCTGGCCAGCGAACTTGCGCTGGACTTTGACCAGGCGCATAAGCATCAGGGCCGCGCCTACCCCAAGACCCGTGATCAACCCGATCCAGTAGCCGAAGGCTTGCCAATCGGTATAGTTGGCGAGCACGTATCCCACAGGCAGGCCAATGACCCAGAACGATAGAAATGCGAGCATAAAAGCGACGTTAACGTCTTTGTAGCCTCGCAGCGCTCCTTGGGTCGGCGTGGCGATCGCGTCCGAGATCTGGAAGAAAATCGCGAACAGCAGGAAATGCTGGATCAACGCCACGACCTCAGGCTCGTTGGGATATAAACCGGCAACCTGGCGGCCGGCCATAAACAGGACGACAGCGGTGATCAGCGACAGGATGACGGCCGTGCCGATGCCGAGCTTGGCGTACTTCCAGGCATCCTTCATCCGGCCCGAGCCGGCTTCAAAGCCTACAAGAATGGTTAAGCTCATGCATATGCTTAACGGCAGCATGTACAGTGTCGTAGCGAAATTCAAGGCGGCCTGATGCGCGGCAATGGTAGCCGTGTCAAAGCTGCTCATGAGCAAAGTCACCGCGGCGAAGACCGCGGTCTCGAGAAAAATCGAGAACCCGATCGGCAAGCCGATTTTTAACAGGCCCTTCCAAGCGCTCAGGGATACTCCCCGAAGCTGCCTGAAGATACCAAATGGAGAGAATGGGTGATTTCTATGGATGATGACGATGGCGATCGCCAGAACCGTCCAATAGGTAATGGCGGACGCCAGGCCGGCACCTACGCCTCCCAATCGCGGAAAGCCCCAGTAACCATAGATCAGTAGGGCATTCAAGCCTACGTTCACCGGGAGGGTGATCAGCGTGATGACCATCGAAATTTTCGTTTGCCCGAGCGCATCGATGAAGCTGCGAAGCACGGTGTAGGCAAACAACGGAATGATGCCGATCGAGATGGCGGCAAGAAAATGGGAAGCAATCCGCCGAACCTCAGGCTCCAGGTTCATGGCACCAAGAATGCTCGGTACGACGGCATACCCGATCGCAAGGACGACGATGGCCAGTGAGACGGACAGCCAGAGCGCCTGGTTGACCTGATAGGCGACTTTTTGTTCCTGTCGTCCGCCGACGAGCTGCGAAACGATGGGGGTGATCCCCATGAGAATTCCGCTGAGTCCGGTTTGGACCGGAATCCAAATGCTTGTAGCGATGGCTACGCCTGCCAAGTCGACCGAGCTGAATTTTCCCGACATATTGGTGTCAAAAAAAGTAATGGCCGATAAAGCAAGCTGCGTTACGAGAATGGGGATGAGAATGATCGCGAATTGTTTCAGCTTTCCCCGTGTTGTAGTGGTCGGTTGCATTGTGATTTGCCTTTCTTTCGTTGAAGTTTTATGACGCTGTCCCTATATTGTAGGACCCTGCCCTGAGCGGGTACAATAACGGGCTTATTGAGCGGCAAGCCGTAACTCAACCAGCGTTTGAATCGGGGTGCGTCAGCTTGCTTGTTCAGGGCCGGAAGTCCGGCCCTAATCTTCATCATAGCATTGGCTGTCAAGAGAGGGGTTCACCATCGTTCAAACGGAAGAAAGGGCCAGCCATAAAAGATGGCCGACCCTTTCCAAACGAATGAGTGATTATTTATGAGTGACGCCTTCCGTATAACGGTTGGAAGCATTCCAGAGTAAGTATTCATCGACGTTCGTGTCTTTGAGGGCGCGAATCTGCTCCTCGATTTCCTTTTTGCCGTATTTGGCATAGTTTCCGCTTCCGAGCCAGCTGGCGGTAAAGTCCTGAATCCAAGGCCGGATGATCGGCTTCTGCTCTCCCAGCTCATCAAGCTTCTTGTGGGTGTCTTCCATGGATCCCTTGATCGTCTGGTAAGGAGCCTTGTCCGGAACGGGGGAGCCGAACCAGCCCGCCGTGTAATGGCTCGGGTATACCATCGGGCTGATGATATCGACGTTTTTGGAGATTTTCACGAAGTCCTGCCCGATGCCTTCTGCCGCAGGCACGGAGGCCGCATAGCCGAAGATGTCAACGGAGACGCGGATGCCGAGCGGCGCGAGCTCTTCCCGGGCGTACTGCACAAAATCGGATACCACGTCCACGCGCGATTGATCCGTCTTGGTATATTTCAGGGAATCGGCCCGTTTCTCGAAACCTTCCGGAAAACGAACATAATCGAACTGGATTTCCTTGAATCCGAGTTTGGCGGCTTCTTTGGCGATCTCGATGTTGTAATCCCATACCTCTTTGCTGTACGGGTTGACGAAGCTGTCGCCGCCGCCGTTGGTCCATACGGTGCCGTCGCTTTTACGGAAGGAAAGCTCCGGGTTTTTCTTGGCGAGTATGGTATCCTTGAACACTACCACCCTGGCGATCGGATAGATATCGTGTTTCTCCAACCGCTTCATCAGCTGCTTGATGTCTTTGATAAACGGCTGGGATTTGCCGAGCTCCTTCAGTTTAGGATTATCGGTCTTGTACGTTATGTATCCTTCATCATCCTTGATGTCAATGACCATGGCATTGAGATCGGTGTTGTCCAAAAGATCCACCAGCTGATTCATTCTGGAGCCGCCTGCGCTATAAGCCGTTACATAAATGCCCTTGACTTTAGGCGCGTCGACCTGCGGATCGATTGCCGTCGTATTCGGCTTGATGCCGCTTTGCCCCTGGCCTTTGCCCTCGGTTTGGCCGTGGCCTTGGCTGTTGTTTTGGTGCATGCCTTGGATCATGGCGGTGTTTAATGAGGCCTGAAGTTTGGCGGTAAGATTGCCTTCCTGCGGACTGGAACTGCCTAAACCCGCGGATGCCAAGATGAATAAAGCCAAGATGATATTCATAATTACTCTCTCCCTTGTGTACATTCACATCATGATTATAAAGGAACGGTTGCCTTCAAAAAGAACAGGATTGTTACAAACGACAATAAATTGGAAACGGTGGGCGAGCGTACCTAGTTCATTAAACGGGTGAAGGGCGTTTTAAACGCTAAAGTTCGACATTAGCGGCAAGTTTACCGTGAACAACGTGTGAACATGGGGAGTGACAAGTCGGATTAGAAACACAAAGAAGGTGGATAGCGGTTACATGCGGCCTTTTGCTGCTTAACGGGTAATGACGTGCCTATAGAATTCACATTTTCTCATAAAAAAATGCCGTTTTTCACCGGTGGATTTTACCTGGACCGGAGAAGAACGGCATTTGTCGTGCAATGATCGCGTGTTGCTTTAAAATTAATGAAGCGGAGTTTGATTCTGATGCTCGCAAATGCTGAACTGAATGATCTCAAGAGCGTCCTCCTGCTCCAGAATACTCAGCCCGTCCCTAAGAACGATCATGGAATTCAATTCGTTCTGTCTGAAGAACGGTATCATTTCCGGGAACCACTTCATGACGATTTGTGACAATTTTACCGTTTCCATTTCCATAAAAATCACCCTTTCCTTCCGAATTGGTTAGGCAGGACGTTCTTTTGTAAAACGGAAAAACAATTAAAATTGGGCCTGAGCGTTCGCCCGGGAATCAGATCTCATGAATATTGTAGGAACCGCGCACTAATATTATACCACAAATTTACCGCTCGCTCACACCTGGTAAATATTTAGTTCTTGCGGAATTGCCCCATGACGGCCGTCGTTTCCACGATATTGACGAAAGCCTCGGGGTCGGTTTCCGTAATGATTTGCTTCAGCTCAGCCAGCTCATATCGCGTCGTGACGGTCATGAGCATATCCTTCTCTTTATGGCTGAAAGCTCCCTGGGTTTTGATCTTGGTTATGCCGCGGGGGCGCTTGAGCAGCTTCTCAAGCAAGGCCTCCGTCCGGTTCGTCACGATAAAGACGGTCACCTTGATGTGGCTGATGTGAAGCATATCCACCATTTTACCGGCAACATAGATGGAGGCCATGGAAGCGAGCGCCAGGTTCCAGTCCTGCTCCAGATAAGCTACCGCCATGATGACGATGGCGTTCAGCGTCACCAGCACGCTGCCGACGGGGAAGTCCCGATATTTCGTGACCAGGGAGCCGATGATATCGAAGCCCCCTGTCGAACCGCCGACCCGAAAGGAGAGGCCGGTGCCGAACCCGACAAGCACGCCGCCGAAAACCGCGGACAGCAGCATGTCGGTTGCAACGTGGTTCACTGGGATGAGCTCCAGAAACAAGGTTGTGACGATAACCGAGAGGATGCTGAGACCGACGAACCTTTTGCCCAGCTTGAACCAGCCGGTGATCAGGATCGGAATGTTGAGGACAAAATACATGATGCTGATATTAAGCGGCGTGAAATATCCGATCACGAGGGCCACGCCGGATACGCCGCCGCTGAGCAGATGATGGGGAATCAGAAACAGATTGAATCCGGCGGCGATAATCATGCCCCCGAATACGATTGAGAAATAGGTCCATAGACGCTTCAGCATAGGAATCACCTCCCGGTTATTATGACTTCTTTAAGCTTGCTGGTATTCCAGAAATGTTTTGTGATATAATGTATTGGATATTCTTGAGTAGTCCGTTACATTGATAACTTTGCAAGCTTATCAGGATGATTATACATTAACCAGTCACCATACTGGTGATAAGAGAAATATACCGGTTCACCTCGTGCAGAAAATCCTGCTGGCCGGGAAAGCCTATAAACGTTACCACTACTTAAGAATACAGAGAAGAAAGTGGAAGTCCACAGATAGAAGGAGTATGAACCTATTGAAAAATTTCGCAGATTTTGGCTTGGAGCCGCGCGTGCTGCAAGCAATCACTGAGCTTGGCTTTGAGGAAGCCACACCGATTCAATCCCAATCGATTCCGATTGCTCTAACCGGCAAGGATATGATTGGACAAGCACAGACTGGTACAGGTAAGACAGCAGCATTCGGCCTACCTCTTATCCACAAAATCGCCAAGGAAGAGGAGCGTATCGTCGCTCTAATTATGACACCGACCCGCGAACTTGCCATTCAGGTTGCTGAAGAAATCGGCAAGCTGTCCCGTTTCAAAGGAATCCGTTCCTTGGCCATTTACGGCGGACAGGATATCGGGCGTCAAATCCGCGCTTTGAAAAGAAAGCCTCAGATTATTATCGGTACACCGGGTCGATTACTTGACCACATCAACAGAAAAACCATCCGTCTTGATGACGTACAAACCGTTGTACTGGACGAAGCGGATGAAATGCTGGACATGGGCTTCATGGAAGACATCCAGTCGATCCTAAAGCTTGTTCCTGAAGAACGTCAAACCTTGCTGTTCTCCGCAACTATGCCCGCTAACATTCAGAAGCTGGCATCCCAGTTCCTAAAGGAACCTGAGCATGTATCCGTTATTCCTAAGCACGTAAGTGCTCCACTGATCGACCAAGCATATATCGAAGTTCCTGAACGTCAAAAATTCGAAGCCTTGAGCCGCCTTCTGGATATGGAGTCGCCTGAGCTTGCGATTGTCTTCGGACGTACCAAGCGCCGTGTCGACGAATTGGCAGAAGCCCTGCAAAAACGCGGATATTCGGCAGATGGCCTCCATGGCGACCTGTCCCAGCACCAACGCGATACCGTCATGCGTAAATTCCGCGACGGCAGCATCGATGTGCTCGTGGCGACAGACGTGGCAGCACGCGGTCTCGACGTATCCGGCGTTACCCATGTCGTAAACTTTGACTTGCCGCAAGATCCGGAAAGCTATGTACACCGTATTGGACGTACGGGCCGTGCGGGCAAGGAAGGTACAGCCTGGTCCTTCGTCACGCCGCGTGAAATGGATCATCTGTATTTCATCGAGCGTGTGACGCGCCACCGTATTCCGCGCAAGCCGCTGCCAACGATTGCCGAAGCGATCGAAGGTAAACAGCGCATCATCGCTGAGCGCGTGCTTGAAATCATTGAGCAAGGGGAATTGACCGAGTACAAAGGTCTTGCCATTCAATTGCTGGAGCAGTACGATTCCGTACAATTGCTTGCAGCTGCAATGAAAATCCTGACAGGCGACAAGAAGGAAGCATCCGATATTCACCTTACCCCTGAGGATCCGATCCGCGCTAAACGCCGGAAGCCGGATATCCGTAATGGCCGCAAACCTAGCGGCGGTTATGGTGGACGCGGCAACAGCGGCGGATATCGCCGTGACGGCGGAAGCGGCGGCGGAGGTAACCGTGGCGGCTACTCCAAAGGCGGATACAGCCGTGACGGCGGTGGTGGTTACAACCGTGATCGCGATGGCGGTGGTTACAACCGTGACCGCAACAACAGCGGTGACCGCAAACCGCGTTCCTACAGCGGCGGCGAGCGTCGTCCTAACCGGAGCGGGGACGAATAATAACGGCTAACTTCCTTTACCGGGAGTAATCTGCCAAAAACACCAAAAGACGAAGCAGCAGCCCACGCCAAGTGGAGCCGCGCTTCGTCTTTTTGTTCATGGTTAAAGAAGATGCACCCTGAGTGCATCCCCTTTAACCGCGCAGTTTAAACCCAC
The DNA here is from genome assembly GCF_041954005.1 of Priestia sp. BR_2. Classification (NCBI taxonomy): domain Bacteria; kingdom Bacillati; phylum Bacillota; class Bacilli; order Caryophanales; family Bacillaceae; genus Priestia; species Priestia sp. BR_2. The sequence goes on from NZ_JAVFHM010000229.1 coordinate 146,833, forward strand.
GATCAGCCCATCTGTTTCACGATAATGACTAAGGAGACATTAGATATAGAATGTGCTGAGAATAATTACAAGCAGGATGAACAGAACCAGGACAATACCAACGTTATTTCCGTAGCCGTAACCTCCGCCTTCACAAGACATACATAATCCCTCCTCTTTAAATTTGGAAATTCAAGCTTGTTGAATGGATTACGTGATATCGTATGGAGAAACAGGGCCACTGGATTGGATATACACCCAGGTTCGTATAAATTAGGCTCTGGCAATGCATGTACAAAATAAGGTATATTAATAGATACATGCATGATTTGAGTGAGGAGGAAACGGATTTGGAAATGAAAGGAGCCATGGGTGGCTTATATAAGCTCACCGAGTGGATTACCCGTATTGCTTTTTCGAACATCTTGTGGGTTATTTGTACATCGCCTTTCCTGTTTATCGTTCTAACCAAATTCCTAATGGCCGTTCAGACGCCGGAAGCGCATAACGAGCAGCTGCTGTCGAACTGGATCCTGGGAATATTATCACCGTTTGTTTTATTTCCGGCTACGGCGGCTTTATTTACCGTTGTGCGGAAATGGGTAATGGGCAATCCGGACGTGTCCGTGTTCAAAACGTTCTTTAAGGGCTATAAGGAAAATTACAAGCAGAGCATGATCGGCGGTATTTTTTATACGCTGCTGTTCGTGATTATGTACGTGGATTACACGGTTTATATGACGCAGCTCGATGGCTTCCAGCTTGTCGGCATCGTGATGCTGGTGCTGCTCATTGTACTGTTTGTCTCCCTGTTTAATTTCTTCTCCATGACCGTTCATTATGAGATGAAAACGACCCAGCTCCTAAAAAATGCGGTGCTGCTGACTCTGATTCGTCCGTTCCGCGTATTTTCGACTTTGATCGGAAGCGCTGTCTTGGCGTATATCGGCACGCAAATGCCGGTGCTCTTCGTGTTCTTCCTGTTCTGCCTGATGGCCTTGTTCGCGTTCTTTAACTTCTATGCGACCTTTACCAAAATGCAGGAGCAGCAGGAAAAAATGAAGAAGGCCGAGGAAGAGGAGTCGGAAACCGAGCAAGCTCTTCTGGAAAGCATGGATTCTGCCAAAAAGGGAGAGAACGGATCGAAACCTTAAATAACGAGAGGTTTACTTTTCCGGCAAAACCCCCTATAATAAGACTACATCCTGCGATGTTCGTTTCGGTTTTCCGTTGTTTTGAACCAATGACGATGTCTAGGGAGATCTATACGTAATCGTGGCTGAAATGCCCTGTCTATATGACAAGGGGAATTCATAAGCGGTTCTGCGGTCACCCACCTGCTATAGCAGGTTCGAAGACAATGTTTACCGGACGGCATAGGCGGGTTTCGTCAAGCCAATGAATGGGCACCTCTTTTATTTCGAATTCGAAGTGAAAGAGGTGCCTTTTTGCTGTATATAAAGGTTTGCTGAAAGCATAAACAATGTTAAACTAGAGTATGGAAAGGAACGGTCATTTATAAAGGAGGAACGGTCTTTGTCATTAAAACGAGTTCTAATCGGTATCGTGCGCAGCTATGACGGCACAAGCGACCGTGCTAAAGATCCCAAGCTGAAGACGCGTTATTACAATCTTTCAAAAGAAAAGTGTTTTGAAGAGGTTTCCTCGACACTGAAAAAAATTCCGGGTTACAAAGTTCTGCATGAGGTAAAATCCGTGGGAGAAATCACGTTAGAGAAAAGAACCTCCTTTGGACGTACACTGGACATTACCGTATCCGTGCTCGGCATCAGTCCGGTTCGCAGCGCAGTTGACATGTATTCGGCATCCCGCGGTTCCCTTGGGGATCTGGGGGCGAACTACCGGGTCATCTTGAACCTGTACGCTGTACTGGACAAAAAACTGAGCAAGTATAAAGTGGATGCTTAGTAGAATAAGAAAAAGCGGGAGAGCTGCTCTCCCGCTTTTTAAAGGTGTGCCGCATATGTAGCCTTCGGCGTGTTAACGCAGAGATTTCACGGCATCGATGGCAGCTTCGTAATTCGGGTGCTCCGTCATTTCGCCAAGGTATTCTACGTAGGTGATGGTATCGTTAGCATCCACGACGAAGATCGAACGCATGTCGAGCTGAAACTCCTTGATGAGCACGCCATACGCTTCACCGAAAGAACGCGATTTATAGTCGGACAGCGTAATGACCCGGTCAACGCCTGCAGCTCCGCACCAGCGGGCCTGGGCGAACGGAAGGTCGGCACTGATCGTAAGGATCACGACATCGTCGCCAAGTCCGGCGGCCTCTTCGTTGAAACGGCGCGTCTGTGCGTCGCATACCCCGGTGTCGAGGGAAGGAACGACGCTGATCAGCTTGATTTTACCTGCATAATCTTTAAGAGATACGTCTTCGAGCAGGTTCTTGCTCACGGTAAAATCCGGCGCGGCATCACCAGCCTTGAGCTGTGGTCCGATGAGTGTAATAGGATTGCCCTTGAAAGTGGCAGCTCCTGAACGTTCTTGAGCCATGAGAAATCTCCTCCTTGGATATCAAAGTTTGGTGATCAGGTTCATGGTACATTATAATCTTTTTAAAAAGGGAATGTCCACTAAAGGGCACCCCTGGCCTGGTTTAGGATGAGGAGGATGCTATGATATTCGTACGTTATGAGAATTGGAAAAGTTATTTGCGTTATTATCCCGTTACATCGCTGCTGCTTGTGATCAACCTGGTGATGTTTGTAATCACATCCTTTGACGGCGGTTCGAGGAATCCGATGACGCTGCTGAAATATGGAGCTTTGTCGGATTTGCCGCAGTTCGTCGACCAGGCATGGAGATATTTTACGGCGATGTTCCTCCATAACGGATTTGACCATTTGTTGTTCAACAGCTTCGCACTGCTGGTATTCGTTCCCCCGCTGGAGAGAATCATGGGGAGCTGGAAATTTGCCATTCTATATCTGCTCAGCGGTGTTCTCGGTAATGTAATCGGATTGGCTTATTATGAGCGCATGGAGGACTATACCTTCCTTGTAGGCGCCTCAGGAGCCATATACGGAGCTTATGGCGCTTATCTGTACATCGCCTTGTTCCAGCAGCATGTCATTGATGAGTCGTCCCGCAAGACGCTGTTCACCCTGCTTATATTGGGGATCTTGTTCTCGTTTACCCCAGGGGTCAGCCTTGTAGCCCATGTCGGCGGATTGGTAGGCGGATTTTTCCTCTACGGTCTCATGATTCGATTATTCAAACGTCGAACATAATCGGACCTAAGAGGGTCTGTTATAATAGAATTGGATGATTTGGATAAAGTCTTCAAGTCTTCTAGGGAATAAGAATGGAGCGATAAAAGGCGTGGAATTACGACAGTTGCAATACTTTGTAAAGGTTGCGCAAAAGGAACACGTTACCCAAGCGGCAGAAGAGCTTCATGTGGCTCAGTCGGCCGTCAGCCGTCAAATACATCAGTTGGAAGAAGAACTGGGTGTTAATTTGTTCATGCAAAAAGGCCGGAATCTGCAGTTAACCCCGGTAGGCCAGCTTTTTTGCAAACGGGTGGAGAGCATTATGAAGGATTTGGACCGTGCGGTCGTCGAGATACATGAATTCCTGGACCCGGAGCAAGGGGAAATCCGTATCGGTTTCCCTCACAGCCTGGGCATACATTTGATTCCGTCCATCGTGGCTGAATTTCGGAAGAAGTACCCGAACGTGAAGTTCCGGTTTAAGCAGGGCATGTTCCCGACTTTGATCCGGGACGTCGTCGGGGCTGAAGTGGATTTGGCGTTTGTGTCTCCGTTTCCGGATCGCCACGATCAAGTGGACGGAGATATCGTGTTGACAGAGGAGCTGTTTGCGATCCTGCCGCCGAATCACCCGCTTGCGGGGGAGCAGTCCATCAAGCTGGAGCAATTGAAGGAGGAACGCTTTGTGCTGTTCAGCAAGGGCTACTCCTTGCGCCCGATTGTATGGCATGCCTGCCTGGAGGCCGGGTTCACGCCGAAAATTGCTTTTGAAGGCGAGGAGACGGATACGATCCGCGGGCTGGTTGCTGCCGGCATGGGGGTCAGCCTGCTACCTGAAATGGCGCTGTTCCAGACGAATCCGCTTCAACCGGCACGCGTCCGAATCTCGGAGCCGAAGGTAACGCGTTCCATCGGTCTGATTCACCGCGCGGACGAGAAGCTGCCACCGGTTGCGCAAGCCTTCCGTGCGTTTCTGCTTCAATATTTTGGCATTGATCCGTCGCCGAAAAAGGAAGAGAAAGCGGAATGACGCTTCTCTTCTCCTAAGAGTCTAGAATTCAAGATGGACATCATCAAGTGATTATAAAAAAAGAGGGCTTTCCGTCTCCGCCAATCAAGGTAGAGAGGAAAGCCCTTTATCGTTGTTCTTCATGTCAAACGGGTTTATTCGCGGTTGCTCGTAAAGATCATGATGTAACGGATCAGCTCGAGCAGCGAGATCAAAGCTGCAGCGACGTAGGTCAGGGCCGCAGCGTTCAATACCTTAGCGACTCCGCGTTCTTCGTCATTGGCAATATAGCCTTCTTGAACCATCAGCTGACGGGCACGGTTGCTTGCGTTAAACTCGACCGGCAGCGTGACAAGCTGGAAGGCAACGGCGCAAGAGAAGAAGATAATGCCGAGACCGACCAGGTTCATGGCTTGGAACAGGAATCCGGCAATCAAGAGAAACGGAGCGATACCGGATGCAAAGTTAACGACCGGGAACATCTTGTGACGGGCTACGAGCATCGGATAGTGCTCCGCATGCTGGATCGCATGGCCTACCTCGTGACAAGCGACGGAGACGGCCGAGATGGTACGTTCGTAATAAACAGGCTCCGACAACCGGACTACGCGTTTGGTCGGATCATAGTGGTCAGAGAGCGTGCCTGGCACCGGTTCAATCGGTACGTCATGGAGTCCGTTGGCATCCAGCATATGACGCGCTGCATCGTATCCGGTCATGCCGGTGCTGTTTTCAACCTTGGCCCATTTGTTGAACGTGCCTTTGACCCGGAACTGAGCCCAGAGAGAGAATATAAACGCAATAATAATGAGTATAAACATCCAGTCAGAATACATTTATCATACCCCCATACAAAGTTGTCAATTTGGTGTTGCATCATTACATCGAAGTGAACTGGTTCAGCAAAATTTGCAGCGACTCGATACAGGCAGCTCCCTTGGGAAGAATGTTAGCGAGCACCTCCCGTGCTTGACTGGGTTTTAATTCGCTAAGAAGCGGGTTGAGCTCCTTGACATCCCGTTCCAGCTGTTTCATCTGTATTTCGAGTTTGGTTAGCTTCTCCGTCATTTCGGAATCATCGGCAACCGACTTCCAGCGATCCAGTCTCTCCTTAATCTCATCGAGAGTATATTTCTCTTGCTTCAACTGATTAATACGTTCGAGAGTGCTTAAGGTTTCAGAACTGTACAGCCGGTAGTTTTTTAACGTCCGTTTTTCAGGGGAGATCAAACCCAGCTTCGTATAGTAGTCAATGGTTCTTTCGCTGATTCCGGCAGCCTTGGCCAGCTCACCGATCCGGAAAAGGTTTCCGCTCGTGATCCCCATCATTCATCACCTCGCAAGCCTTCATTGAATTGGACATTAATGAATGCATTTATATTTTCATTTTAATAGAAATATGATACATGATCTTCAACCATACAGTCAAACGTCATAGTTGTGACAAAAAACCTTGAAGCCTAATTTATTCTGCACTGAGCATCATGTTAAACGATTTGCACTGTATGCACTTAATGTTAGATTATATTACATAAAGGAAGTTTTTTTTGAAAAAAACCGTTGCGGATTTTTAATCTCCCCCCTATAATGACAATAAGAATTCAAGGTTATGTTATATTAGTTAACACAAAGGGGAGTGTAAAACATGAAAAAAAGATGGCTAGGTTTAATGGCGGGAGTAATCGCTCTACTCGCATTCCCGGCGAGCGCGTTCGCCGCTGATGGGGGAGCCACGAACGTTGAATTGACGGCTGGTCTGAACTCCGTATTCGTATTCTTGGCAGCGCTGCTCGTATTTTTCATGCAAGCAGGGTTCGCTCTGCTGGAGGCCGGTTCGGTTCGCATGAAAAATGCGGGACACGTCGCAGGCAAGACCTTTCTGACCTTCGGCATTTCGATCGTAGCCTTCTGGGCGCTAGGGTTTGGTCTAGCCTTCGGTAACGGCAACAGCTTTTTCGGATTTGAAGGCTTTTTCTTAAGCGGAGACAATGCAGCAGGCTCATTTGATTCCTTGTCCGCATACGATGTGCCGACGACCATCATGTTCCTGTTCCATCTGTCCTTTGCGGCCGTATCCTTGGCGATCGCTTGCGGTGGTATGGCAGAACGGGCAAAGCTCAGCGTTTATATCGTGTTTGGATTGCTGTTCACCATCGTGATTTACCCGATCGTTGCTCACTGGGTTTGGGGCGGCGGCTGGCTCGGCGCTCTGGGCATGCAGGACTTTGCCGGATCGACGGTCGTTCACTTGACAGGCGCAACAGCAGCACTGGTGGCTACCATTCTTCTGAAGCCTCGACTTGGCAAATATAATAAAGACGGGAAGCCTAACAGCATACCGGGTCATAACCAAGTTTTATCCGTACTCGGCGTATTCATCATCTGGATCGGCTGGTTCGGGTTTAACCCGGGCAGCACCATCTCGGCACTCACAGACGGTTTCTTCGGTTTCGTGGCATTGAATACGAATATCGCGGCAGCGGCAGGCGCACTGGCCGCATTGCTGATCTCTTGGGCGGTTCTTGGCAAAGCGGATATTCCTAGCATGCTGAACGGTATTCTCGCTGCATTCGTTGCCATCACAGGCGCTTGTGCTTTCGTGGAGCCTTGGGCGGCCGTTGTGATCGGCGCCGTAGCGGGTACGATTACGTTCTTTACGGCGCAATGGTTTGACCGCAAAGGTATCGATGATCCTGTATATGCATTCTCCGTACACGGCATTGCCGGTATGTGGGGTGCCGTGTCCACCGGATTGTTCGCTGCTCCTAGGCTTGTTGAAATCACCGGCGTAGGCAAGGAAGGGTTGTTCTACGGCGGGGGCTTCGGCCAGCTCGGCGTTCAGCTTCTGGGTCTGATCGGCACGTTTGCATTCGTTCTGGTGATCTCGTTCATCATTCTGTATATCATGAAAGTTACGATGGGCATCCGCGTAACGGAGGAAGAGGAATTGATGGGTCTTGATATCAGTGAACATGGAACCTACGGATATCCGGAACAAATGAAACTTTTGGTGGAATCGGAAGGGAAATCCCCAGAGTTTCGTTCCGGAAGCAAGGCGGTTCCCGGTAGCGACACGGCTTTATAAGAAGCTCACCATTATCATGTGTTCATGAAACAAGTCAGAAGGAGGCCGCGGCATGAAACCTCTGAAATCCGTAAATCTGTTTCCGGCATTGTCGGAAATTCGGAAAGCAGCAACAGCCCAGCAATTACGAGATGAACGGATCGCTTGTCAGAACCATCTCATCGAGATGCGCAGTAACATGGAGCTGAGAGAGTGGATCGCATCCGTGAATACGATGCACGATCTGATTGGACAGCGTGCCGCGGCAATCTGTGAGCAGGACATGTGGGAGGCTGGCTTTGGCCGGCCTCCTGCGCGTTATGCGTTCGTAGCTTTTGGCAGCTGCGGAAGGCAGGAAGCTACGCTGTGGAGCGATCAGGACAACGGTTTGATCATTGGCGATGAGCTGGAAGAGGAGGCGCTCCCCTTCTTTCGGGAATTTGGGCTTCGGCTGGCGAATCTGCTGGAATATCTCGGGTACCCGAAATGCTCCGGAAAAGTGATGTGTTCCGAGCCATTATGGAGCAAGCGGCTTGGCGATTGGAAGAATCAGATCAGCGAATGGTGCGGAGACCGGCAGTGGGAACCGATACGAAACTTCATTATTGCTTCGGACCTGCGCCATATATCGGGCGATACCGAGCTTTCGGAGGCGTGGGTGGACCATTTCCGCAGCTCCGTCGAGCAGCATCCGGACATCGGCCATGCCGTGCTGCGAAACACGGTCAAGCATAAGGCAACGCTGAATGTCATGGGGCGAATCGTGACGGAGCGGTTTGGAGAGCATGCCGGCGAGTTTGACGTGAAGTATGGCGTTTATATTCCGCTGGTGAACAGCATACGCACCATGGCGCTGCAGCGGGGCATCATCGAAACCTCGACGCAAAAACGCATGGAAAAGGTGATGCTGCTTGAAGGCGGGAATCTGCTGCTGGAAAGCGTGCAGCGCGCTTTTTTGACGGCGCTTCGGTTGAGAAACGATACGCCCATTCGAGTGGAGGACGGGCTGATTACGAGCAGCGGGTATATCCCGCAGGAGCAGCTCAAGAACAAAACCATGCAGTACGAGCTTCGCGATACGCTTGGAGTGGTGAGACGGGTGCACCGATCATTGCAGCGCGAGCATCGTTTTGCGGAGAGGAGAAGCCCATGACTGAACCGGTACAATCGAACGGCGGTTTCTGGAGATCGCTTCGTTCGGGTAACATCAATTCCGCCATCGCCTCCATGCGCGGGGCGCAGACGGCCCAGCAATTGGCATTCATCCGATCCCAGATGAAGGATAACCGGAGGCCGGAGGTTCTGGGCACCCCGCTGGACGAGCTGGAGGTTGTCGTGTTCGATCTGGAGACGACGGGGTTCAACCATCAGCACGGCGATGAAATACTGTCTTTCGGTGCGATCCGGGTCATCGGGGAGCAGGTGATCGAGAATGAAACCTTTCATATGATCGTGAACAGCGGTGCCCCGGTGTCTCCATTCATTGCCGAGCTTACGGGTATCACGCAGCAAATGGTTGATGCAGCCCCGCCTTTAATGGAGGGGCTGCATGATTTCATGGCCTTTATAGGGGGGAGGGTGCTTGTTGCCCATGCCGCCGCGCATGACCGGGGTTTCTTGAACGCCGCCTTGTGGAAGACCTCCAAGGTTCGATTAACGCATCGGCTGCTCGATACGATGATGCTCGCGCAGAGGTTATATCCCGAACAGAAGGATTACAGTCTGGATGAGCTGCTGCGAAGCAGCGGCATTCCGGTGGAGGGAAGGCACCATGCTCTGTCCGATGCGCGCATGACCGCCCGGCTGTGGGCCGATTACATGAAAGACATTCAGGCGCGCGGCCAGGCTACCACGCTAGGGGATTTATACGTCTATCTAAGCGAGGGGTAGCATTGGGATTGGAGATTGGAGGTGTCCGCCAGTTCGTCATTTCTTTAGAATTGCAAATGGGACCGGGGCAAGGGAATAAAATGCCCTTCCCGGAAGCGACTTGGAGCTTGGCGGCAGCTGGCTGAAGGATTCGCGTTCTTCCTCACTCCGGATAATTTTGTAGGCATGGAGCTGCAATGCGTTTAAGCCGGAGGCGCCGGGAACTGCAGGAGAAGCAATAGCATACACCCGGAGCAACCCGCCGAAGGATTGGAGCTGAAGCAGATCCTCGCCCGAGGGGTCAGGCGTGGTATGCGGGTGACTGTGAAATAAACCGACGATGCCTTTTTCAGCCAATACCAAGCGAGTCCACTGAACGGGGTCCAGATGAAAAGAATGCAGCGGAAATTCCGCTGTATTTTTTACGGGAATAAATTGCGTAACGGTTATGGACCGGCTTGCTTCATCGGCATGCCCGATAAGGACGCCGCAAGCTTCCTCCGGCAAACGATGATGCATATGGTCCGACATATGCTCTTTGACGGCCTCGCGCAGCAGAAGCCGCTCCAGGGACGCGTGAGACGGGTTCATGTATAATCCTCCTGGATCATATAATTGGTCCGATCTTATGATGGCGTCGATCGCGTGTTTGAAAGATCGGGGTTTCAGGGTACAATAGGATCTATAAGTGCGTGTTCAAAAGCGGACTTTTTGAACAACCTCCATAACTAAGTTTAGCAAAGGAACCTATACCTATGAAACGTAACATCATCATTATCGTCCTGCTTCTTATCGCAGCAGGCGCTGTTGTCTATAATCAAGCCGGCGACGATATCCAGGCCGTCTTCATGCAGGAGAAGCCGCTTCCGACGGAGACGGGGGCCAAAGCCGGCCTGCTTGCCCCGACCTTTACCTTGAAGGGGATGGACGATAAGTCCTATTCCGGCGGCGGAGCGCGCGACAAGGCAATGCTTGTCAATTTCTGGGCATCCTGGTGCGAGCCGTGCAAGCAGGAGGCGCCGGAGCTCGACAAGTTGGCTGCAGAGTATGCAAGTGAGCTCGAAATCTACGGCGTGAACGTGTCCAAGTATGACAATGCGAAGAAAGCGCGTCAATTTGTTCAGGATTTTAACCTTCAATACCCGATCCTTCTCGATACGAAAGGAGAAGTGTTCGAGGAGCTGTATAAAGGGCAGGTTTTCCCGACCAACGTGTTGATCGATCGTAACGGCGTGATTCAGGAAATCATTCTGGGCGCTCCCGATCCCAAGGATCTTCGTAAAAAGGTGGCCAAGCTGATAAATTAATCGTTTGCTTAGCCAGCTGACAAAACCAAAAAAAAGCGCGGCCGCCATGTCCTGAACATGGTGGATACGCGCTTTTTATATTGGACATAACCTAATGATTTACCAAGCCTTGCCTTGCCGCTGACTCATGCACCTGCTCCGGGGAAATCTGGCCGAGCAGCGCATAACGCATACTGTCCACCAGCGCTTCCCAGCTGGCCTCGATGACATTGCTGGATACCCCGACGGTGTTCCAGGCATTCTCGAAGTTCTTGGATTCGATCAGAACCCGGACCTTGGCTGCCGTTGCATCCTTGTCATCCAGCACCCGCACCTTATAGTCGGCAAGATGCATTTCCTTGAGCGTCGGGAAGTATTGGACCAGCGCTTTACGCAGCGCATTATCGAGCGCATTGACCGGACCGTTGCCTTCCGCAGCGGTATAAATGCTCTCGCCGGCGACGTTGACTTTGACGAAGGCTTCGGAGACGACCGGCTGTCCGGCCGACTTCTCGACCAGCATTTTGAAGGATTCGAAGGTAAACAGCTCCTTGAGCTCTCCGTTCGCTTCCCGAAGAAGCAGCTCCAGGGAAGCGTCTGCGCCTTCGAATTGATAACCTTCATGCTCGAGATCCTTGATCTTACCGATAATATGCTTGGATTGCTCGCTTGCCGGATCAAAGTCAAGCCCCATGTCCTGCGCCTTCGATACGATATTGCTCTGCCCCGCGAGCTCGGAGACCAGCACGCGCTGTTTGTTTCCGACCTTCTCCGGTTCGATATGCTCGTACGTTCTGGAATCGCGCAGGATCGCCGAAACGTGGATGCCCCCCTTATGGGCGAAGGCGGCGTTGCCGACATACGGCTGGTTAACCGGCATGTTAACGTTGGCGATTTCGCTGATATACCGTGCGGTATTCGTCAGCGTGCGGAGGTTGTCGTCACCGATGCACTCATACCCGAGCTTCAGCTGCAGATTCGGAATGATGGAGCACAGGTTGGCGTTCCCGCATCGTTCCCCGTATCCGTTCATCGTTCCCTGCACGTGCCGGACACCTGCCTGCACGGCGCTTAGGGTGTTGGCAACGGCAAGCTCGCAGTCGTTGTGGGTATGAATGCCGAGCGGAGCGCCAGGCAATGGACCCGTCAGCGACGTGACAATGTCCGAAATCTCGTGCGGGAGACTGCCGCCGTTCGTATCGCACATGACAAGCCAGTCGGCGCCTGCTTCCCGTGCCTTGGACAATACGGCAACAGCATATTCCGGATTGTTCTTGAAACCGTCAAAAAAGTGCTCGGCATCAAAAATGACCTCGAGGCCTTTCCGCTTCAGGAAAGCGATGGAATCATAAATCATGGCCAAATTCTCTTCGAGTGTCGTTTGAAGCGCCGTATGGACGTGGAAGTCCCAAGACTTCCCGACCAAGGTAGCGGCAGAAACGCCGGATTCCAGAATGCGAAGCAGATTGGCATCCTGGTCGGCAATGGAACCTTTGCGCCGGGTGCTGCCAAAAGCGGTTACTTTTGAGGTTAAGCCGAGATCCTGGACTCTTTTGAAAAACTCGATGTCCTTGCTGTTGCTTCCCGGGATACCGCCTTCAATATAATGAACACCAAGAGCATCGAGCTTCTTGGCGATTTTGACCTTGTCGTCCGCTGACAAGCTGATTCCTTCGCCCTGGGTTCCGTCGCGAAGTGTCGTATCAAAGATGGAAATGGACTTAGACATGATGTCCTCCTTTGGGTGTCCGGGATTGGACCGCATTGTTTATAATTTTGTATTATAGCATTTCTTTGCGGGAAAGTAACAGAGTAAAACAAACTTTTCCCGCAAGGGGCCCATCCATGACCCTTGCGAAGGCGGACGGTATGCTGGACGCGTTAAATCGAGGCCAGCCGTGCGTACATGATTTGCTTAGCGGACAAGATCATACAGGCATCGATCTCTAAAAACGGTATAATGGAAGAGGCACCATTTGCCTCAAGTACCGTAACCATCATTCAGACCGAACCTTAAATAATGGGGCTGCCCTATTCCCTATAAATTATGAAGAACCGTACCGAAGAAAGAAGGAATGCTGCGTGGGACCTATCGACGATTATTATCCGGCCAGCGGCCGCGTTATCCTGCATGTGGATATGAATGCTTTTTACTGCTCCGTGCATGAGGCGGAGGAGCCGGAGCTCTATCGTGGCAAAGCCACGGCCGTCGCAGGCAGCATCGAGCTGCGCAAAGGCGTCATCGTCACCTGCTCCTACGCGGCGAGGTCGCTGGGGATCCGTACCGGCATGAACGTGAGGCAGGCGCTGCGAATCTACCCTGACCTGATGATCATCCAGCCGGATTTCCATCTGTACCGCAAGTATTCCAACGCATTCATGAACATAGCTTATGCTTATACGCCGCTGCTGGAAGCGACTTCGATCGATGAATGTTACCTGGATATTACCGGCTCGAAGCAGTTCGGCACCCCTCTGGATATCGCTCGGGAAATCCAGGAGCGCATCCGCGAGGAGCTGTCGCTTCCGTGCTCGGTCGGCATTGCTCCCAATAAATTGCTGGCCAAGATGGCCTCGGACATGAAAAAGCCCAACGGGCTGTCCGTGCTGCGAATTCGGGACGTCCCGCAGGTGCTTTGGAACAAACCCTGCGCGGAGCTGTTCGGCATCGGGAGCAAGACGGCCGACAAGCTGCGCAAGCTGAACATCCAGACCATTGGGCAGCTGGCTGCCGCCGACGAAAGCCTGCTGACCTCGACCTTTGGCGTGATGGGGTCATGGATGAAACGAGCGGCCAGCGGCATCGATCATGCCCCGGTCGTCGCGGAGCGGGAACAAAGCAAGTCCATCGGACACACGACCACGCTCCCGCAGGATGTTACCTCGGCTGAGGAGGCCAGAAGGGTGCTGCTGAACTTAAGCGATCAGGTAGCGCGCCGCCTCCGCAGGCAGGGCTTGGTGACCAGCGGCATTCAAATTACGCTGCGCACGCCGGACATGAAGACGATCACCAGGTCGAGGCATCTTGCCATCCCGACGGAAAATACCGAGGACATCTACCGGGAAGCGTGCGAGCTGTATAACCGGCATTGGAAGCAGGACAAGCCGCTCCGTCTGCTCGGCGTCACGCTGCAGCAGCTCACGGCGAAGGAGGAATCCGCCATTCAGCTGGACCTGTTCGACTACGAGAAGCAGCCCAAGAAAGAGTCGCTGACCCGGGTGATGGACGAGCTGCGCAATAAATTCGGCGAGAGCGCGGTACTGACCGCCGGCATGCTGGGCGATGACCCATCGTCCTTAATCCGCAATCATAAGCGGAGAGGTACTTCTTTACAGATGGATTTTGTAAGGGAACTGGGGAACGATAATAAAAATACCGATCGTCAGGACCGAGATCGCGATTAGCCGTTTTTTGTTCGTCACAGAACAGCTCATTGGCCTGCAAGTACAGCCGATTTTTGTCGGAAAATGTTAGGAAATTTATTTGTATTCCTAAAACAATTGTATTAATATATGTAGATGGTGGCGGCAGAACCGTCAGCTTATACTATGTTTATAGAGATGTTTATAGATATACAGGAGGAAGAGAGACTATGGCGAAGTTTACTTGGGTAGATAAAGATACCTGCATCGCATGCGGCGCATGCGGCGCAACGGCACCCGACATTTACGATTACGACGACGAAGGCCTGGCAGAAGTTATTTTCGACGGGGACAACAACCGCGGGGTAACGGAAATTCCGGAAGATATGCATGACGACATGCTGGATGCTTGCGACGGCTGCCCAACAGATTCAATTCGGATTGCAGACGAGCCGTTTAACGCAGAATAACAAATTCCGCTCGATCCCTGATATTCCATCTTGAACTCATACCGACGTCCTCTGCCCGACTAAGGCAGGGGGCGTTTTTTCATATCCGGGGACTCATACATAATCGGAGCGTTTATTCCGATATACAGGATAATAGAGGTAAAAATGTCATTATAGGAGGCTCTCGAATGAACAATTCGCTGTACCTCAAAAGATATGTGGAGACGCATCCTGATAATAAAATGGCCTGGTACCTGCTGGGCAAGGAGTATGAGCAGGCCGGCGAGCAGGGCAAGGCGAACTACTGCTACAACAAAGCCGAAGGGGTCTACGAAGCCTTTGAGCTGAGTCAGGTCCCTTCCGACATATGGAAAAATTACGAGCAGCGCTTATTGGAGATGGAGAAGGACAAAGAGCGCAAGCGAAAGAGGACCCGGCGTTTGCTAGCGGCGCTGGTGCTGCTCCTGCTGGTTTTCCTTCCGCCCGCCCAGGCGCCGGGCTCCGCTACAGGGAATGTTGCGGAAGTTTTGTTCCCGCCGCATGAGCCGGCGTCCGCCAATGCGCTCAACAAAGAGAAGCCGGATTCGCGCAAGGAACCGCTGTACACGGCCGTTGCTTCCGGCCAAGGCAAGGACTCCGCGGGTCCGCTGTCCTCATTGCTTCAGCATCCGCAGCAGCTGCCGAATTGGTCGGTTGCGCTGGGTATGAAGCGTTCGGGCAAATGGCTGCTGTGGAGCCGGGACATGGAACGGTTATACGGTCTGCATCGGAATGATCAAGGCGCGATCGCTATTCAGCCTTACGAGGGAGCAGCCGAAGAGTGCGATTGCGAGCCTGCGGACAGTTCGAGGCTTAAGCGGAGCGCGGGGCAGTGGGCCGATCTCCAGGTTGAGACGGCCGTTCTGCAGGAAGCGGCCAAACAGTATAAGGCTCGGCACGGCCGCCTGCCCAAAAGCTTGGATGAATTGACGCAGCCGTTCCCTAGCAATTGGCTGTCCGGCCGCTCGAAAGCGATGGAGCAGATGTTCGAAACGTTAATGCGGCAGCAATCCCAAGGAAATGGCGGTCAAGGGCAACCGGGGCAGCCGGGGAACAGCTTGGAGGAACCTGGATATTGGGGGACTTCGCCGGACGGAGATCCCTTTTTCGAACAGCCGCTTCAGGTCATCATTGACCGGAAACGGCATCGGCTGGCCGTCGTAAGCGGCGGCATCCTGCTGCGTAATTATGCGGTCGGGCTCGGCGGAGCGAAAACGCCGCTGGGTGATTTTCATATCAACGATAAGGTAGTCAATCCGAACGGAACCACGAAGGGTCCCTACGGCACGCGGGGAATGCAGCTTTCCGATACGCTGTACGCGATACACGGGACGCTGGACGTGGACAGCATCGGCGCGAACGAATCCGAGGGCTGTATCCGTATGCTGACTGAGGATGTTGAGGAGCTGTTTGACCTGGTTCCGATGGGAACCGTCGTGAAAATAAGGGAAGGGGTCCTGCCCGAGGACCTGTGGACGCCGAAAGAGCGTTTTAAGCTCAAGCATACCCAGGGTCAGACCAACCCGGGCAAGGTGTATCACTGGCTGGATTAAGGCTGGGCGATCACAATCAGAACGATAATCAGGATAATCAGAAGAGCGATGCCGGAGCTGATCCATAGTATGGCCTTCTTATTAACCTCTTCTTTTTTCTGCTGCAAGGTCGGAGGCTTACGTTTGGCTGACATGTCTTTCCCCTCTTTCTCTCATGATCGTGAAATGATTTGTGCAATCTTCCTTTATTGTAAGGGGTTTGTCCTAAAATTGCCATATCGCTTTCAAGCCGGGACGATCGCTCAGTTTATGCCGAAGAACTTTCTTTTTGAGGAAGAAACGGATAAACTGAAGGATAGAGAAATAACTGGATGAGAGGAAGAGTGGATGTGCTGTACCGCAACATAGGCAAACCTATATTTTTTAGACTGGACCCCGAAAAAGCCCACCACCTTGTGGTTGGCGGCCTTGGACGTGCCTCCGGCGTGGTCGGCGCAGACGCTGTCATGCGGGGGATGTACGGTGTAAACGAAACGCCGGATTTGGCAGTGGACCTGTTCGGGCTTCATTTCCCGACGCCGGTCGGACTTGCCGCCGGATTGGACAAAAACGCTCACGCCGTCAAAGGCTTCTCCTCCATCGGCTTCGGATTTATGGAAGTAGGCACGGTAACCCCGAAGGGACAACCGGGCAATGAACAGCCGCGATTGTTCCGGCTTCCTCCGGATGAGGCACTCATCAACCGGATGGGCTTCAATAACGAAGGGGCCGAGGCCATGGCCAAAAGGCTGTCTGCACTCAAGGAACGCCGCATTCCGGTTGCCGTCAACATCGGGAAGAACAAGGCGACGCCAAACGAGAAAGCCAACGATGATTATGAAGCTTGCATTCAAGCTTTATTTCCGCATGGCGACTTTTTTGTTGTCAACATCAGCTCGCCGAACACGCCGGATTTGCGCAGCCTTCAGCATGGGAGCGAATTGTCATCCCTGCTGGAAGCCGTGATGAACGAAATGTCGCGGCAGGCGAAGATCCATGGGGGCGAGAAGGCCGTTCTGGTGAAGATTGCGCCGGACGTGAGCGATGAGGAGCTGGAATTCATGGTGGATACGATCAGCGCCAGCGGCGTTTCCGGCATTATCGCCACGAATACGACGCTTTCGCGGGACGGCCTGACGCACAGCAACGCCAAGGAAACCGGAGGCCTGAGCGGCAAGCCGCTGCGGAACCGCTCGACGGAGATCGTGTCGCGGATCTACAAGCAAACCGGCGGTTCGCTTCCGATTATCGGATCCGGGGGGATTTTTACGGCAACGGACGCTTATGACAAAATACGCGCAGGCGCAAGCCTGGTGGAAATTTATACAGCACTTATCTATGAAGGGCCTGAGGTGAACCGCAAGCTTCATTCCGGTCTCCGGGAGCTGCTTGCACGGGATGGCTTCAGCCATATTTCCGAAGCCGTCGGCGCTAATCATCGGTAAAGGGGTAAAGACAGGAGGCAAGGCGATGGACGTTAGAGACTGGGGGACATTTTTGCTTCCGTATGAGCAGACCGTTGAGGAATTGAAGGTCAAATTCAAGACGATGCGTGCCGAACTGAAAAAAAGGGAGGAATACGCACCCATCGAATTCGTAACGGGTCGGGTCAAACGGATTTCGAGCATACTGGACAAGGCGAAACGCCTCAATGTGCCGATGGACCAGTTGGAAACCGGGATTGAGGATATCGCAGGCATTCGCATTATGTGTCAATTCGTGGAGGATATTCGGCGGGTGGCCGAATATATCCGGGCGCGGAAAGACCTGACTGTGCTATACGAGAAGGATTACATTACCAATTTCAAAGAGAGCGGCTATCGGAGCTTTCATATGATCATTGAATATCCGGTGCAAACGGCTTTGGGGCAAAAGAAGGTGCTTGCCGAAATTCAGATCCGCACGCTGGCCATGAACTTCTGGGCTACGATTGAGCATTCCCTTAGCTACAAGTACCGTGAAAGCCTGCCGGATGACATTCGGGCGCGGCTGAAGAAGGCCGGAGAAGCGGCCAATACGCTGGATACGGAAATGTCGAGCATCCGTGAGGATATTTTGGAGGCGCAGCGGCAGTTCGAGGACGATTCCAATATTACGACGCAGGTGCTGAACGCGATACACAAGCTGTACTTTTTCCATCTGGTCAATGAAGCGATCGCATTCCAGAGCCGCTTTAATGCGATATGGCAGGATCATGACATGGATGAGATGAAGGTGCTTCTGGACGAAGTGAAGGAGCTGTTGGCGGCAGCCAAGAAGAAAGTAAATGAAGATGAGCTATGAGCCGCTGTATGTCGCTTACCTCGTCTATTTCAACCGGGACCGGGATTACTTCGAATGCCATGAGGTGTTAGAGGAGTTGTGGCTGGAGCGGGATCGCGATCCCAGGTACAAGGGGCTGCTGCAAGTGGCCGTCGGGCTCTTTCACTTCCGGAACAACAACGTACGAGGAGCATACAAGATGTTCACAAGCGCCGCCTCCCGGCTCGAAAGCTATCCCCGTGATGAACTCGGGATCTCGATGGGGAAGCTGGTAGGCGAGGTGCGGGACTACGCCAAGCAGCTGTTATCGTATGACGTTCATCCGTTCCCCTATAGGGATCTGACGATCGAAATTGGGGATACGGAGCTGAAGCGGGCGGTTTTGTTGGCATCGGAGCGGATCAAGCCGAACATTCCGCAGCGGCGCAAGCCGGAGCGGGCACATGCCAAGTAGCGCCGAGAGAATAAGTAAAAAAAGAGCTGCCCGTCTGTAGAAGGATCTACGTGTGGGCAGCTCTTTTTTCGTATGATCATGCGATGGATCAGGACTCGGTGCCTTTATATTTGTCATCGATGAACTGTTTGATTTCCTCGACGGATTTTCCTTCGTCATGGAGCCGTTTGGCATCCTGGAGCTCGGTCAGGCAGATGCCGCACTGGGCACCATGGTCCGTCCATTTGACTTCGCCGTCCTTGCTCTCGGCGATGAAGCAGCGGTGAAGGGAATCATGATAGCCGGTCTCCTCGTCCATGCAGCCGCAGTAGCACTTGATTTCCTTGATAATGTCCTCAAGTTCTCCGACCGTGGCATAGGTTGCTTGCGTATTGTCGGTGTAATTGGACAGAAACTCCGGCATCACCGTCAGGCTGGCCGTGGTCTCGTATCGTTCGGAAGCGGCGCCGTGCTGATGGCTTT
Organism: Priestia sp. BR_2; assembly: GCF_041954005.1. NCBI lineage: Bacteria > Bacillati > Bacillota > Bacilli > Caryophanales > Bacillaceae > Priestia > Priestia sp. BR_2. The sequence goes on from NZ_JAVFHM010000229.1 coordinate 165,840, forward strand.
CAGCGGATTCTTTGCCGCCGCATGCGGTCAGCAGCATGCCCGATATGACGAAGGTAAAGAGAATGGCGCGGGTGCGGTTCATTTCGTCACGCTCCCTTTGTATTTATCCAGGAATTGCTTGAAGTCGTCGATGGAGTAGCCTTCGCTGGAACCTTCCGGTTTCAATCCGCCGACCATGCGTTCCTTCTCTATGCCGTTCTCGAAGTATACGAGCGTCGGGGTGAACTCGATGTTGTATTCTCTCCAGCCCTCCTGATACTCGCGGAGATTGTACTGGTGCATCGTAATGCCGGCGTCATCGGCCAATGGCATCAATTCCGGGGTCGTCGCCCGGCAGTGCGGACAATCGGAAGCAAAGAAGTACACGAAAAAGTTCTCTTTGTTGTCGACCTTGTTCTTCAGCTGATCCGGCAAAATGATTTGCTGGTAATTCGGATCATTAAGGAGCTCCTGTGTAGCCGGGTTCAGGCTGGAGACCTTCTTGCCGCCGTATAAATCGCTTGCTTCTCCTTGACCGTTCAAGAAAACGAGTGCGGCAACCAACAGTACGAAGACTCCCCCGAAGGCGTATAACGCGGTGTATTTATTCTTTTTTTTGCGGTTCATGGATCCACCCCCTAATGAGTAATATAAACAAGGACTTGTCCTTTTTAATGTAGTTTATTATACAATATTAAAAGTCGCAGCGGAACATGCGAAAGTTCGCTTCGGCTGTGCGAACATACACTTCAAACCGATACGATACAGAACAGGTAGGTACTTAGTATGGCATTACGTCTGCCTTCGCCGTTTATGGCGAAGATGAAATCGCTGCTCGGCGAAAACTATGACAATTTTATGAAGTCTTATGAACAACCCCCGTTTGCCGGCATTCGGGTGAACACGCTGAAGATCGGCAAGTCCGATTTCTTGGAAATATCCCCCTTTGCCCTTGCGCCCATCCCCTGGTGTCCAACCGGTTACTATATTCAGGAGGGGGAGCGCCCGGGGCGGCACCCTTACTATCATGCAGGGCTTTATTATATCCAGGAGCCGAGCGCCATGGCTCCCGTCGAGCTGCTTGATGTTACGCCGGGCGACCGGGTACTGGATTTGTGCGCCGCTCCGGGGGGCAAATCCACGCAGATTGCGGCGAAGCTGAAGGGGCAGGGGGTGCTGATCAGCAATGATCTGCATCCGGACCGCACCAAAGCGCTGGCCAAAAATTTGGAGATGTACGGCGTGCGGAATGCCGTGGTGCTGAATGAGGAGCCGGAGCGGATTGCCGGGGCTTTTCCCGAATTTTTCACGAAAATATTGATTGATGCTCCATGCTCCGGCGAAGGGATGTTCCGCAAAGACGAATCCATGCTGAAGTACTGGGAGGAATCGTCTCCGCTCAAGTTTGCGGAGATGCAGCGGGACATCCTGAAATCGGCGGCAGCCATGCTCTGCCCGGGAGGCCGGCTCGTGTATTCTACCTGCACCTTCTCTCCGGAAGAGAATGAAGGGATGATTGCGGAGTTTCTGAGCGAACATCCGGATTTTCGCGTGGTTCCGGTGGATCATTCGGAATTCTTTTCCCCGGGAGAAACGGACTGGATGGCGGGCCAAGGGAACGTGAAGGACGATGTGCTGGGACAGCTAGCCGGCACCGCCCGATTGTGGCCGCATAAGGTCAGAGGCGAAGGGCATTTCATGGCCGTGCTTCAGCGGGAAGGTAAGCTGGACCTCCGGGAGGCCGAGAAAGACCAAGCTCCTTGGATCCAGACAGGCAGCCTGAACCACGGTTCGCTTGCTGTCTCCCCGCGGGCCGACTCATCCCGAGAGCGTAAAGGGAAATCCGCTCTCCGGGAAGAGCGGCCGGGAAAACCCGGGAGGGGCAGCAACGGGGCTTCGCGTCAGCAGGCATCCCGCCGAAGCGGGGGAGATCGTCAATCCAATCCGATTTCGATCGACCCGTTCCAGGCCTTTATCCAAGAGCAGCTGCACGTAAAGCTGCAGGGATATCCCGTTGTCTACGGCAGCCATGTGTACGTATCGCCACTGCCGGAGGAGCGTCTGAAGCAGCTGAAGGCCATCCGTCCCGGATGGTACATGGGACAGCTGAAGAATGAACGGTTCGTGCCGGGGCATCCTTTGGCAACGGCGCTGCAAGCGGATGAGGCCGCCCGGCATGTGAGCCTGTCTTCCCAGGACGGCGAAGCGGTCCGGTATTTGAAAGGGGAAACCTTGTCGATTCCGGAGGAACGCGTGACGTGCCGGCCGGGTGCTGAAGCGAAGGGTTATGTGTTAGTGTGTATAGACGGATACTCGGCCGGCTGGGGCAAATGGCAGTCAGGCATGTTGAAGAACGAGTATCCGGCAGGGTGGAGGTGGACATCGGTATGAGTGGCAAAGGCAGGACTACGCAAAGACTGGACAAGGTGCTGTCCAATCTGGGATTCGGCTCGCGGGCCGAATTAAAGAAAAAAGCGAAGCAGGGGAGCATCGTCGTCAACGGAACGGTAACGAAGGATCCGGGAAAACATGTGGATCCCTACGCGGATATCATTGAGTTTGAAGGGGAAACCATTCAATACCGGGAGTACGTGTATCTCATGCTGCACAAACCTCCGGGCGTCGTCTCGGCAACCGAGGATCTGCGCGATCGTACGGTGCTGGATCTGCTGGATGCGGAATATCGGGTCTTTGAGCCGTTTCCGGTGGGCAGGCTGGATAAAGACACGGAAGGACTGCTGCTGCTTACGAATGACGGCAAATTGGCCCATGAGCTGCTGTCGCCCCGGAAGCATATTCCCAAGACCTATGAAGCGACCGTAGAGGGCCGCGTGGACGAAGAGGATGTGCGTCGGTTTGCCGCAGGAGTCACATTGGATGACGGATACGTAACCTTGCCCGGAGAGCTGGCGATCCATTCCCATGAGGAACGGGACGACGGAGTCTCGCTGTCGCGCATCTCGCTGACCATCCATGAAGGCAAATTTCATCAGGTCAAGCGGATGTTTGAGGCGGTAGGCAAAAAAGTCGTGTATCTCAAAAGAATCAGCATGGGCGAACTTCGATTGGATGAAAATCTCGAGATCGGAACTTACCGGGAGCTGACCGAGCAAGAACTGGCTTTGATCGGAAGAGCCGGATCAGAATAGAGAAATAGAGACTTAAAGGATGGATGGAGAATGGGATACAAATTGGTCGCGCTTGACGTAGACGGAACGCTGCTGAATGATCATCACGAAATTACGGAGAAGACCAGGAACACCGTGATGGAAGCCGCAAAACAAGGGGTAGAGATCGTACTGTGCACGGGCAGAGGGCCGCTGAATTCGATTCCTTTCATGAAAAGCATGGGTCTCGGCGGTTATGTCATCAGTCATAACGGCGCGGCAACGGTCGAAGTGGAGACCCATCACATCGTGCATCAGTTCGGCATGGACCCGGGTCAGCTGGAACCCTTCATGAAATATTGCCGTGAGCACGGGGTGCATTTTGACGTGAATACCGCCTTCGAGATGTACGTGGACCAGGTGGATGAGCTTGCCGGACCGGTACGTTCGATGTACGAAAACTATTTGATGCTGCCAAGCAATCTGCCGTCATGGGAGGAGCTGTCGGACCCGGTCGTGAAATTTACGGTATTCGGCGAATCCGCCGATATCGACCGCGTCTATGCGGATTGGAGCAAGTGGACCCTGCCCTTCAACATGCTGCGAAGCGGCGAGTTCTTTATCGACCTGATGCACAGCCAAGCATCCAAGGGAAATGCGCTGAAGCAGCTGGCAGCCAAAAGAGGCTATCGGCCGGACGAAGTGCTGGCCATCGGCAATTACTTCAACGATATTACGATGCTCACTTACGCGGGCATGGGCATTGCGATGGATAATTCGCCGGTAGAGGTCAAGGCCGCCGCAAATGCGGTAACGGCTTCGAATAACGAGGACGGCGTACACGAAGCGCTGGTGAAATACTGCTTGTCGTAAAAATTGAATACTGCAGAAGCGAGAACCCGCCATGGGACACTTGAAGAAAGTGCCCGAAGGCGGGTTTTTTGCGTGAATGGGAGCCGGTTAACCGCATTCTCTAAGAAGATGAAGACAAGCATATCCTTCCAGATTTGGATTGACACGATAGAAGCGTCATGCTATTTTTATAGATGAAAATGATAATCATTATCAGTTATAAAATCTGAAACCCCACGCCTGCATATCGTTTTATCGAAAAAAGGAGGCAGCTCATGCATACGGAAGAAGAGCAGATCATAGATAACGCATCGGATTCGGATCGCAACGGAAAAACCAGCCTGGTGGAGATCAAGGAGTACATCGACAGCCATTATCACGAAGCGTTAACCATTGGCAGACTGGCCGGAATGGCTAATATCTGTCCCAAGTATTTCGTAGACCTGTTCAGGAAGACATTCGGCCAGACCACGATTGATTACCTGACGCATGTTCGCATGAATCACGCCAAGCGTTACTTGGCCGAATCGGACGATCGGCTTCGGGATATCGCACAGAAGGTTGGTTATAAGGACGAGTTCTATTTCAGCCGGATATTCAAGAAGAAGGTGGGCATGTCGCCGTCGGAATATGCCCGAAATTCGAGGCAGCTGATCGCGGCCTGTTCTTCTGCGATCATCGGGCAGCTGGTGGCGCTGAACGTCATTCCAGCCGCCGCGCCGCTTGATGCGAAGTGGACCCCGTTTTATTACAATGCCTACAATTCGGAGATCAAGTCCCGCTTGAAATTGACGAACCCTTATCCGGACAGCCGCTTTGAGGAGAATATCGAGCAGCTGTTCCGCGCCAAACCCGACGTCATTATCGGCATGGATCACCTGGGTGAAGAGGAAATAGCCAAGCTGGAGCCTATCGCCCCCACCTTCATTGTTCCGTCCCATGCAGGGTGGAAGAAGCAGCTGGAGCTGATCGCGGCATTCCTGAACAAGGAAGAACAAGCACAGTTCTGGATCGGACAGTATGAGCGGAAAGTGGCGCGGGCACGCTCGCGAATGCAGGAAGTGGTGGGGAATGATCGTGTTGCCGCGCTGCGGATATATGGGCAAAATCTCTATTCCTACGGTAACCGGGGGCTTGAGGAAGTGCTGTTTCAGGATTTGCAGCTCAAGGGAGCTTGCCGATCTGATGCCAGCCGGAATCAGCAGATAACGATGGATGATTTGCTGCGGTGCGATCCGGACCGGATTCTGATCGCGGTATGCCCGGAAGCCGCATCGCGGCGCTATTGGCTCGCGCTCCAGCATTCCGCCGAGTGGCATAGGCTTCGAGCCGTCGCTCAAGGAAGGGTCTATACGATCTCGTCCGATCCTTGGTTCGAATACTCCGCGCTTGCCGTGACGAGAATGCTGGACGAGGCGATGCTGCTGTTTACAGGAGATAGTCCAAACGGAGTTCTGGATAAAAGCCATGGTGAATCGTTTGCTACGTAATATATACTCGTCTTAATTGAGAATCATTATCACAGGAGGAGATACATTGTGGCAAAACGTTTCAATCGTGGAAAGAGAATTTGGAGGATCAATATAGCGGCACTTGCGTGTTGTGCCGTCATCATAGGCTTGCTGTCAGGCTGTGGGGATAAGGCGGAGACCGAAGCGTCCGGTGGCGATCAGGAGGCAGCGAAGACCGCAGCGGTGGAGACGTCCGGCAAAGCAGGGAGCAGCCAAGCGTCGACGGAGGAACCAGGGACGAACCGTGAGGAGACGTCCACGAAGGAGGAACGTACGGTAACGGATGAGCTTGGACACGAAGTGAGGATTCCGGCTGAGGTGAACAAGGTGTTTGCGCCGAACATGGAAGATTCCTTGTTGAAGCTCGGCGTGAAGCCCGTTGCCCAATGGGCCAACGGCAAGCAAGGACACTCTTATTTGCAGGAGGAGCTGGACGGCATTCCCCTGATCGATTTTTCGGGTGGCTTGCCTTCGCCGGAGGCCCTGATGTCCTACGAACCGGATCTTATCGTGCTTCACACGGAGACTTACGCGGCGGACGGCACCTATGAGAAATACGCCAAAATCGCGCCGACGTACGTATTCAAAAATGCTTCCGGGAATGTCGAGAAATCGCTGACCACCCTGGGCGATCTGCTCGGGAAGGCGCCGGAGGCCGAGACCGCCTTGAAAAATTATCAGCAAAAAGCAAGCGAAGCGAAGGCGAAGCTGAGTTCCGTGGTGGGGGACAAGAACGTGGCCATTATCCGTTTCGCACCCAGAGGAGTCAGTTTGATGGGCGGAAATTACCTGTGCGGATATGTCATCCATCAGGACCTGGGACTGGGCAAGTCCAAGCTGGTCGAGAACGAGAATGCAGCTAACCTATCCCTGGAAATACTCCCGCAGCTCGATGCGGACTATATATTCGTCATCAACGCCTATGATCAAGGAACGGAACGCATGAAGGAAATGACGGAAAGCCCGATCTGGAAAGGCATGCCCGCGGTCAAGAACGGTCAGGTCTATGAAGCCGATAACGAATACTGGCTGGGAAGCGGCCTGATCGCTTACGAGAAAATCGTGGATGACGTCGTTCGCTCCATTGCGGGTCAATAGGAGGAACATATGAGCCATCATACGACTTCCGTAGACATGATGAGGCGCAGCGTGGTGCTGGCCCGTGCGGAGCATTGGGGGATGCGCTCGAGGGGCGGGCGCCGCTATCGAATCATAACGGCACAGCCGACGGGACCGGCCCCGCCGTCCGGATATCCGGTCATCTATTTACTGGACGGCAACAGCGTGTTTCACACGATGGTCGAGACGCTGCGCCTGCAGTGCCACAGGCCGGACAAAACCGGGATATTGCCGGCTGTCGTTGTAGGCATCGGTTACGAGACGGAGGGGCAGTATGCTTCGGACCGGTTCTATGATTACACGCCCTATCCAAACACGAAGTTCAGGAACAAGCTGGACGGGGATTCCGTGCCGGAGCAGGGGGGAGCTGCTGAGTTTCTGCAATTCATCGAGGAGGAGCTGAAACCGCAGATCGAGGGCGAGTTCAACATTGACCGGCATCGCCAGACGATATTCGGCCATTCCCTCGGCGGGCTGTTCACGCTCTATGCCATGTTCAGCAAACCGCAGGCGTTCTCGTGTTACATCGCCGGCAGCCCTTCTATTCACTGGAATTCGGAGTGTCTACGCGAGCTGGAGCAGCGCTATGCCGATCAGGTCAAGGAACAACCTTATCCTGTTCGGCTGCTGCTTGGCGCAGGAGAGCTCGAAAGGCCCCACGTCACCGGCAATTGCATCCGCGCATCTGAGCTCGCCGAACGTCTGGCTGTTCTGTCCGAGTACGGCATGCATGCCGAATTCAAGGAGTTTGAGGGGGAAGGGCATCTATCCGTGCTGCCAGTCCTCATCAGCAGAGCATTACGGTTTGCCCTTTACCCTGAACACGAAGGAGATGATCACCATGGAGAGTACAGGCATTAGAGGAAAAGTAGCGCTCGTGACCGGTGCCGCCCAAGGAATAGGCGAAGCGGTGGCACGGGCCCTTGCCCGGCAAGGAGCCGTTGTAGCGGCCTGCGACCGAAAGGAGGCCGAGCTGCTCCGCCTTGCGGCCGACCTATCCGGATCAGGCGTTCATGCCGCGGCTTACAAGACGGATGTGAGCCGCAGTGCCGAGGTTGAAGCGATGGTCGAACGGGTTGAGGATGAGCTGGGACCGATCGAGATTCTCGTCAACGTTGCGGGAGTGCTGCGGGTCGGCGGGGTCGAGTCGCTTACCGACGAGGATTGGCAGGCCCACTTCAACGTCAATACCCACGGCGTATTCTACACCTCGCGCTCCGTCGTGCGACGCATGGCGAGCCGTCATTCCGGAGCTATCGTGACGGTAGGCTCGAATGCGTCCAAGGTTCCGCGGTCCCAGATGTCGGCCTACGCAGCCTCCAAGGCGGCGTCCACGATGTTTACGAAATGCCTGGGGCTCGAATATGCCCGCCACCATATCCGCTGTAACGTGGTTTCCCCGGGCTCTACGGATACCGAAATGCAGCGTTTGTTATGGAAGGATGAACATGGTGCAAGGCCCATTATCGAGGGGGCGCCGGACTCCTTCCGCCTCGGCATACCGCTTGGCAAAATCGCAATCCCTTCGGACATTGCGGATGCGGTCGTTTTCCTTGTATCCGATCGGGCCGGGCACATGACGATGCAGGACGTATGCGTGGATGGCGGCGCGACGTTGGGATGCTGAGCATTTACGGGTTTTCATGCTTGATGATTTTCTAAATTCAATATACTAGGTAGGCTCATAAGCAGAGAGGAGACTGAAATGTTACGCTATGATGCTCCAACCGCAGCGGAGGCTGCGCAACTTATGGAACAATACCAGGTCGGTTCGTCTTTCTTCTTCTCATCCCCTCGCAAGACGCTGTTAACGCATGGAGAGTACTCAAGACTACTGCCGGTTCCCGCGGGAACCGGGCACAGATCGCTGCCGGAACGCGTCCGTGAATTGCTGGAATTCGCGAAGCAAGCGGGACGGCCGGATGCCGTTGTTGTTGGCGCCATACCTTTTGACATTCAAAAACCGGCCAGTCTGTTTATTCCGCTTTCGGCCCAGTGGCACGATTCCCTTCTATTCTCTGAAGGCGGGGATCCGGAAATGCCCCGAATTTCCAGTTACAAGGTGCTTTCCGTTCCGGAGCCGACGGCGTTCAAGGAAGGCGTGAACCGGCTGCTGGACCTCATTTCTCAAAAGAAACTCCATAAAGCGGTGCTTTCCCGAACGCTGGATATCACGCTTCCTCATGCCCTGTCCATTCCACAGATATTGACTCATTTAGCTTATCACCACTCCCATGGCTACACGTTTGCCGTACCGTTGGCACCCGAATTGTCCCACGCTTCAAGCCCGTATGCCGTTGCATCCACCCGGACGCTGTTTGGCGCAAGCCCCGAGCTCTTAGTTACGAAGAAGGGTTCGCGAATCAAAGGAAATCCATTGGCGGGCTCTGCGGCACGAAGCGCCGATCCCGCTGAAGATCAGCGGCGGGCGGCAGCCCTGCTGTCATCCGCCAAAGACCGATATGAGCATGCCATCGTAATCGATGCCGTGGCATCGGCCTTGCAGCCTTATTGCAGCAAGCTGGAGGTTCCCGCCGAACCTGCGCTCGTACAGACCCAAGCCATGTGGCATCTATCCACCGAAATCAATGGCGTCATGAAGGATGAATCGGTAACGTCATTGGAGCTTGCCCTGGCCATGCATCCGACGCCGGCAATCTGCGGTACGCCGACCGATGCGGCCCGGGATGCCATACAAGAGATCGAGCCGTTCGATCGCGGCTTCTACTCGGGAGCCGTCGGTTGGTCGGATGCCAACGGGGATGGCGAGTGGGCGGTGACGATTCGCTGCGCAGAAACGGAAGGAACCTTATTGCGGGTGTTCGCAGGCGCAGGAATCGTGACCGGTTCCATAGCGGAGGCGGAGCTGGCCGAGACTTCGGCCAAATTCCGCACGATTCTGGCCGCGATGGGCTTGAATGAACAACAAACAACGATGTTGGAGGAGGGATGAGGAATGTTGGCAGGTTGTAAGGCTTGGCCGGAGGAATTTGCCGCCCGCTACCGGGAGGCAGGCTGCTGGCAGGGCGAAACCTTTGGAGAGCTCTTGCGTAAACGGGCTGCAGCGCATGGGGAACGGGTTGCGGTCGTGTGCGGCGACCGGCACATAAGCTACGCCGAGCTGGACAACCGGGTGGATCGATTGGCCGCGGGATTTCTTAAGCTCGGCATTAAGGCACAGGAGCGGGTTATCGTTCAACTGCCGAATATCGCTTCATTTTTCGATACGATATTCGCGCTGTTCCGGATCGGAGCGCTTCCCGTCTTCGCTCTGCCCGTTCATCGCCGGAACGAAATCGTATATCTGTGCGGCTTTAGCGAAGCCGCCGCGTATATCGTTCCCGATATGGAAACGGGCTTCGATTATCGCGACCTGGCGGCTCAGGTTCAGGCATCGGTCCCTTCCCTCCGCCATGTCATCGTAGCCGGCGACCCGGGTCCGGGGGCGTTCGCATCCCTGGACGATTTGTACCTCGATGATTCGGAGCGCTCTTTGTACGGATCAGACGCGGAAGGCCCTGTTCCCGGCGATATCGCGTTTCTCCAGCTGTCGGGCGGGACGACCGGACTGCCGAAGCTCATACCACGAACGCATGACGACTATATTTACAGCTTGCGCATGAGCGCCGAAATCTGCTCGCTGGATAAGGATAGCGTTTATTTGGCGGTACTTCCCGTCGCGCATAATTTTCCGCTCAGCTCGCCGGGCGTGCTGGGGACGCTGTATGCCGGAGGCAGGGTTGTTCTTGCCCGGTCAGCGAGTCCGGATGCGGCATTTCCGCTGATCGCTTCCGAGGGCGTCACGATAGCGGCGGTCGTTCCGCCCCTGGCCATGATTTGGCTTGAAGCGGCACCATCCCGTTCCGAAGACCTCTCCAATCTGCAGGTGCTGCAGGTAGGCGGGGCCAAATTCAGTGCGGAGGCGGCCAAACGCGTGCAAACGGTGCTGGGATGCAAGCTGCAGCAAGTGTACGGGATGGCGGAAGGCTTGGTGAACTATACCCGGCTGGATGACCCCGAAGACATAACGGTGCATACGCAGGGGCGGCCCATGTCCCCTTACGATGAAGTGAAGCTGGTCGATGAGGATGATGTCGAGGTAGCCCCCGGCGAAGTCGGGGAATTGCTGACACGGGGGCCTTATACGATTCGCGGCTACTATAAAGCGGACAAGCATAACGAAAAGGCTTTTACCACGGACGGCTTCTATCGCACGGGTGACCTTGCCAGCATGACGCCTTCAGGTTACCTGGTGATCCAAGGCCGTTCCAAGGATCAAATTAACCGAGGGGGGGACAAGGTTGCAGCCGAAGAGGTGGAGAACCATCTGCTTGCCCATCCCAGCGTGCACGATGCTGCCGTGGTCGCGATGCCGGACGAGTATCTGGGCGAGCGGACCTGCGCCTTCGTTATCGTTCATCATGGCGCGGTTAGCGGCAATGAGCTGAAGGCGTTTCTCAGGAATAGAGGGCTCGCTGCGTACAAAATCCCGGATCGGGTGGAATTTATGGATTCCTTCCCCCACACGGGTGTCGGCAAAGTAAGCAAAAAGCAGCTGCGGGAGCTCGCGGCTCAGAATCAGGACGCACGGCTGAAACTTTCCAAATAATATCGAAATGAGGAGATATGGATGGCACTTCCTAAGATTTTACCTTATCCCATGCCAGGGGAGACCGACCTGCCCAAGAACAAGGTAGCATGGACGGCGGATTCGAACCGTGCCGTGCTGCTCATCCACGATATGCAGCAATATTTCATCGACGCGTTCACGCCTGATCAATCGCCGGTCGTGGAACTGATCGCCCATATTCAGAAGCTGCGTTCCTGCTGCGCGGAGCTTGGCATTCCCGTGATCTATTCGGCCCAGCCCGGGGGCCAGGCACCGGAGCAGCGCGGCCTGCTGCAGGATTTCTGGGGATCCGGCATCAACGACGGTCCCTACCAGAAAAAGTTCGTGGATGCGGTGGCGCCGTCGGAACGGGATATGCTGTTGACCAAATGGAGGTACAGCGCCTTCCAGAAGACCGATCTGCATGAAATCATGCGCGGGTTCGGCCGCGACCAGCTGATGATCTGCGGGATCTATGCTCACATCGGCTGTCTGTTGACCGCCGGCGAAGCTTTCATGAAAGACATACAGCCGTTCTTCATTGCGGATGCCCTTGCGGATTTCTCGTTAGAGAAGCACCGTCTGGCACTTGTTTATGCAGCGGAACGCTGCGCCGTTACGCTGACCACGGAACGACTGATCGCTTCGCTGACTTCAGCGCGTCACCCCGTCTCGGGTCGTTCCGAAGCTCGAACCGGAGAGGGAAGACCCGCAGATGCTGTGGAGGAGCTATCGCCGCTCACGCTGCAGACGCTGCGAGAGAACGTAGCGGAATTGCTGCAGGAACGGCCGTCGAGCATCGGCGAGGATGACCATTTGATTGAATACTGGGGACTGGATTCCATTCGCATCATGAGTTTGGCCGAGCGCTTCCGGCGCGAGGGCTTGGATATCAGCTTTGTGGAGTTGGCCGAGCAACCGACACTGGCGGGCTGGTGGGGATTGCTGTCGGACAAGCAGAACGTGCGCGTGTCACCGCCCAATTATGATTACTATACGGTGTAAAAGGAGGGAATTCATATGATTGAGCAAAAGAGGGAGCGCTGGTCCCTGTCCGGTGCGCAGCTGGGGATATGGTATGCCCAGCAGCTGGACCCCGACAATCCGATATTCAACACGGCGGAATGCATTGAGATTCGAGGACCTGTAGATCCGGTTCTCTTCGAGAAGGCCTTGCGTCAGGTGGTGGGGGAGGCCGATGCCCTGTTTGCCCGCTTCAGCGAAGATGCGGACGGTCCTTGGCAGTCGATCGATACGTCTCCTGACTGGCCTCTGCACGTGATGGATGTCAGCGGGAAGGTGGATCCTCATCTTGCTGCCCAAAGCTGGATGGAGCATGACCTTGCCCAAGCTATCGATCTAAGCCAAGGACCGCTGTTTACGGAGGCGCTGTTCAAGCTCGCCGCCGATCGCTACTATTGGTACCAACGCATCCATCATATCGCGATCGACGGGTTCGGCGTATCGCTTCTGCTGCAAAAAGTTTCCGAGGTCTACACGGACTTAACGAGCGGGGACACATCCGGCATAGGCCCGTTCGGCAGGTTCCGGACGATCCTGGAAGAAGATGCGTCATACCGCATGTCGCAACAGCTCGACTCGGATCGCCAATTCTGGCTGCAGCGCTTTGCCGATGAGCCAGAGGCGGTCAGCTTAGGGGGACAGGCACAGCGTTCGGCGCGGAGCTTTCTGCGCCGTTCGGCGCAGCTTCCGGCCTCTTCAATGCAACGTTTGCAGGCAGCAGCGCAAGCTGCAGGGACAAGCTGGCCGGATGCGATTGCGGCTGCTGCGGCTCTATATGTCCATCGTATAACAGGCGCCGAGGAGGTTGTGCTTGGATTGCCGGTGATGTGCCGCTTAGGCTCGTCATCCATCCGCATTCCGGGCATGGTCATGAATTTGCTCCCGCTCCGGGTGCGCGTCAGGCCCGATATGACCCTGATCGATCTGCTGCGGCAGGTCGCACGGGAGAATCGCGAAATCAAGCGGCATCAGCGCTACAGGCATCAAGACATCCGGCGTGATCTCAAGCTGCTTGCGGACAACCGCAGGTTATTCGGACCGCTCGTGAATGTGATGCCTTTTGCGGAAGAATTGAACGTTGGCGGTTTCCGAGGCAGCGTCCGCAATCTTGCGTCCGGTCCCGTGGATGATTTGACGATGAACGTGTACGGCGGATTGGGCGGGCACGGGCTGAGAATCGACATGGATGCCAATCCGCAGATTTACGGCGCAGATGAGTTAGAGTCCCATTTACAACGCTATTTGTATCTGCTGGACAGCCTTGCCGAAGCGGAGCCGAATGATCCCGTCGGGGGCTTGGACTATATTTTGCCGGATGAACGCGAGAAGGTGCTCGTTCAGTGGAACGATACGACCCGCGCCTTGCCGCAGATCAGCGTGCCGCAATTATTCGAGGAGCAGGCTGCGCGTACGCCGCAGGCGGAAGCCGTCATATGCGAAGGGCTATCCGTTCGTTACGAGGACCTGAACAGACAGGCGAATCGCCTGGCCCGCTTACTGATTGCCCGGGAAATAGGGCCTGAGCGAATCGTTGCCCTGTCGCTGCCACGGTCGGTGGATATGCTTGTTGCCATCCTCGCCGTTCATAAGGCCGGGGCGGCATACTTGCCATTGGATCCGGACTATCCGGATGATCGGATCGCTTATATGCTTGCCGATGCCAACCCGGCATGCTTGATAACGACCCGGCAGCTGTCTGAACATTTCGCGGCTGTCATGGAAGATAAGGACGTAATCTTGTTGGATGCCGCGGCTACCCTTCAGCGATTGGAGCAGCAGGCCTTTCATAATCCTGTCGATGCTGATCGCGTACGTCCGCTGCTGCCGCTTCACCCGTCCTACGTTATTTATACTTCCGGATCAACCGGCCGACCCAAGGGGGTCATGCTCACGTTCGAAGGCCTGGCCAATCTGCTGTCGGATATGCGCGAGCGTTTAGGCATCGGGGAGCGGGACCGCTGGCTGTCGGTCACCACGATGTCATTCGATATCTCGGTCATGGAGATGCTGCTGCCCCTGGCATGCGGTTCGACGCTCGACATCGTGATGCGGGATACCATTCTCGACGCAGCGGCGCTCATACGACGAATTCGGGAGACGAGAACCACCATCATGCAGGCGACCCCGACGTTATGGCAGTCGATTGTCGCTTGCCGCCCAGGGAAATTTGAGCGGCTCAAAGTCATTACCGGGGGCGAGGCGCTGCCGGTCGGTCTTAAGTTTGCGCTTCAGGACCTGAACTGCGAAGTGAACAATCAATATGGTCCGACGGAGACAACGATTTATTCGACGGCGGCAAAACTCGATCAAGCACCAGAAAAGCCATCCATCGGAGGACCGCTGTGGAATACGAGACTGTATGTGCTCGATTCTTCGCTCTCACCGGTTCCGCCAGGCGTAACGGGCGAGCTGTACATTGCGGGCTTGGGGCTTGGCCGGGGGTACTTGGGAAGACCCGACTTGACGGCGGATCGGTTTGTCGCGGATCCTTACGGCCCCCCGGGCTCCCGGATGTATCGAACTGGCGACCTTGCCCGCTGGCAGGAGAACGGCTGGATCGATTATTTGGGACGCGCCGACCATCAGATCAAGCTGCGCGGCTTCCGGATCGAGACCGGCGAGATCGAGTCCGTGCTTGCGGCTCATCCGGCAGTGGAGCAGGCCTTTGTCATGGTTCGCGAGGATCGGGTCGGAGATCGCCGGCTTGTGTCTTATATCGTTCCGTCGTCAGACTGGCCACATCCCATCGATTCGGCAGATTTACGGAGTTATGCCGCAGAGAAACTGGCGGAGTATATGGTGCCGTCTGTCATCGCAGCCATTGAAGCGCTGCCGCTCACGCCGAACAAGAAGGTGGATCGCAAAGCGCTTCCCGTGCCTGATGTCCGGCTGGCGGCCGGGCGTATGCCGCGAACGCCGCAAGAGGAGATGCTTTGCACGATTTTTGGCGAGGTGCTGGGCTTGCCAAGGGTTACCATCGACGATGATTTCTTCGAGCTTGGCGGTCATTCCCTGTTAGCCGGCCGGGTCATGGTGCGTATCCGGGAAGCATTCGGCGCAGAGCTAAGCATTGGCAGCCTGTTCGAAGCGTCAACGGCCGCGAGTCTCGTCAAGCGGCTCGATCATGCGCAAGCAGCCAGGCAGGCCGTGCGTCCCGCGGCAAGATGCGAGCGCTTGCCGTTGTCGTTTGCGCAGCAGCGGTTATGGTTTTTATATCGGTTGGAGGGTCCGAGCCCAACCTATAATATTCCTCTTGTGGCCCGCTTGTCGGGTGACCTCGATCTGGCATCGCTGCGTATGGCACTGAGGGATGTAGTGGCTCGGCATGAGTCGCTGCGCACGGTGTATCCTGAACACGACGGGGCTTCGTATCAGCGCATTTTGGATGCCGAGAGGGCCCGGCCGGAGCTAATGGTAACCGAGATCCGCGAAGCGGAGCTTGCGGATCGATTGGCCGATGCCGTCAGGTACCGTTTCGAGCTTGCAGCCGAAACTTCCCTTCGGGCAGAGCTGTTCAAGCTGGGCGATCGAGAGTTTGTCCTGCTGTTGCTGCTGCATCATATCGCCGGAGACGGCTGGTCGCTTACCCCGTTGACGCGGGATCTAGCGGATGCCTACGCGGCAAGGTGCCTGGGGAGCGAGCCGACATGGACTCCGTTACCGGTACAATATGCGGATTATGCCATGTGGCAGCAGAAGCTGTTTGGCCGCTCGGGCGACGAGAACAGCCTGATTGACCGCCAGCTGGAATATTGGACCGAAGCGCTTTCCGGCTTGCCGGAGCAATTGGAGCTGCCTACCGACTTTCCACGGCCCGCCGTGGCCAGTTATCAGGGCGGCAGCGTGCCGTTTTCGATATCCCGTGAGCTGCATCAGCAATTGAATGGGCTCGCGCAGAGCAACAGGGCGACTTTATTCATGGTATTTCAGTCCGCGATGGCTGCGCTGTTTACGAAGCTGGGTGCAGGTACGGACATTCCGATCGGTAGCCCCGTATCGGGTCGGAATGACGACAATCTGGATCATTTAATCGGTTTCTTCATCAATACCCTTGTGTTTCGCGTGGATACGTCGAACGACCCGACGTTCGATGAGCTGCTGCGACGGGTGCGGGAAAAGAGCTTGGCAGCCTTCGAGCATCAGGACGTGCCGTTCGAGCGGCTTGTCGAGACGCTTAATCCTCCGCGTTCCCGGGCGAGACATCCACTCTTCCAAGTGATGCTGGTGCTGCAGAACACGCCGGAAACTTCGCTTGAGCTTCCGGGAATCAGCTCGAAGCTGCAGCTGCAAAACGTTGGCACTTCGAAGTTCGACTTAACCTTCGAACTGACCGAGCGGCGGGATCAAACCGGCGAGCCGGACGGAGTGGACGGCTTCATTGAATTCAGCTCGGATTTGTTTGAGCGCGGGACGGCGGAAGCGATGGCGGAACGATACGTGCGCGTATTGGAAAGTGCTGTCGTTGAACCAAGTAAAACCATCAGCAAACTGGATATTCTAACCGTTGATGAACAGGAGGAGATTCGTCGACAATGGAGTGCGCCGCTGCCAGTCACCGAGCAGGCAACTTTGTCCGAGCGGTTTGAAGCGCAGGTCAGCCGCTCGCCTCAATCGGTCGCGATTGTCCATGACGGCCAGTCTATGAGTTATGAGGAGCTGAACGAGCGAGCCAACCGGCTTGCCCATTTCTTGATTGCCTCCGGCGTCGGTACGGAGCAGATCGTAGCTCTCGCGCTGCCGCGTTCGGTGGATATGGTCGTCTGCATTCTGGCCGTGCTTAAAGCGGGGGCCGCTTACCTGCCTCTGGATCCGGAGTATCCGGAGTATCGATTGGCTTACATGTTGGAGAATGCTTGTCCGGTATGCATCATGACGAGCGTTCACGTGATGGATCAGCTGCCGAGTTTCGGACGATGGCTGCGCGTTGTCATCGATGGACCTGAAGAGGCTATGCAATGGCAGGGTTATTCCAAGGAGAATCCAAGCGACCGTGAGCGTCTTGGACGGCTTATGCCGCAGAATGCCGCTTATATCATTTATACCTCCGGTTCCACAGGCAAACCGAAGGGCGTGCTGGTGCCGCATCAGAATGTCGTCCGGCTATTCGATTCCACCCGGCATTGGTTCCAGTTTAATGAAACCGATGTATGGACCTTGTTCCATTCGTATGCCTTCGATTTCTCGGTGTGGGAAATATGGGGGCCGCTCTTGTACGGCGGCCGGCTGGTCGTGGTTCCGCATACGGTCAGCCGTTCGCCTGAAGAGATGATAGGCTTGCTGGTCCGGGAAGGCGTGACCGTGCTGAATCAGACGCCGTCGGCGTTCTATCCTTTGATTCAGGCGGATCGGGAGCAGCCGGAGACGGGTCGGCAGTTGTCGCTAAGGTACGTTGTGTTCGGAGGCGAAGCCTTGGAGCTTGGCCGGCTTACGGATTGGTATCGGCGCCATGCCGACGATGCCCCGCGTCTGATCAACATGTACGGCATAACGGAAACAACCGTGCATGTCAGCTACATGGAGCTGAACCGAAACCTGGCGCTCCCGGGAGCCGGCAGCCTGATCGGCGAAGCGATCCCGGATCTGCGGGTGTACGTGCTCGATGACAGGCTTCAGCCCGTTCCGTATGGCGTCATCGGGGAAATGTATGTCGCCGGCGCAGGATTGGCGCGCGGGTACTGGGGACGTCCCGACCTTACCGCCGACCGGTTCGTGGCGGACCCATACGGCCCGCCGGGGACAAGAATGTACCGAACCGGCGATTTGGCGAGACGTTTTGCCGACGGCACGCTGGATTATTTGGGACGGTCCGACCATCAGGTGAAAATACGCGGCTTCCGGATCGAGCTTGGCGAAATCGAATCGGTCCTCGTGCGTCATGAGGCACTCTCGCAGGCGGCTGTCATCGTGCGTGAGGATCAGCCCGGTGACCAGCGGCTTGCGGCTTATGTCGTCGGCAATACAGGTGAATCGCCTTCGGGTACGGAGCTGCGCCGCTATGCCGCTTCGCTGCTTCCTGATTATATGGTTCCATGGGCCTTCGTCATGATGGACAAGCTGCCGCTTACGCCTAACGGAAAGCTGGATCGCAAAGCGCTGCCCGCCCCCGAGATGCCGCCGGATGCGGATGGGCGCAATCCGCGAACTCCGCAGGAGGAAGTGTTATGCGAGCTGTTTGCCGAAATCCTCGGCGCCAAGCGGGTCGGCATCGATGACAGCTTTTTCGAGCTCGGCGGTCACTCTTTATTGGCGGTCCGGCTCATCAGCCGGGTTCGCGAAGCGCTCGGCAAAGAATTGAGCATTGCAGCATTATTCGAAGCACCGACGGTAGCGGGGCTAGTCGACAAGCTTGAGATGGGCGGCGGGAACAGCGCGCTGCAGGTCGTGCTTCCGCTTCGGTCGCATGGAGATCAAACCCCGCTGTTCTGCGTGCATCCGGCAGGAGGATTAAGCTGGTGCTACGCCGGTTTGATGAAGCATCTCGGCATGAATTATCCGATTTACGGCTTGCAGGCAAGGGGCATTGCCCAAGCGGAGGAGCTGCCGGGATCGCTGGAAGAGATGACGGCAGACTACATCGGCCATATCCGCTCCATGCAGCCAGCGGGTCCATATCGGCTGCTCGGCTGGTCTTTGGGCGGCAATGTCGCTCAGTCGATTGCGGTACAGCTGCAGGAAGCGGGTGAAGACATTGAATTGCTCGCCATACTGGATGCTTATCCGAGCCATTATTTGCCGATCAAGGAAAAACCCGACGAAGACGAGGCTTTGACCGCGCTGCTGGCGCTTGGAGGCTTCGACAGGGAGAGCATTGAAGCGGGGCTTGGAGACGCGCCGTTAACCATAACGGCTGCCCTTGAACTGCTGCGAAAAGAGAGCAGCGCGCTCTCGTCCCTTGAGGAAGAAACGATCATGAATCTGAAGACGACCTATGAAAATTCGGTTCAACTGCTAAAAGCTTACATTCCGAAGCGGTTTGAGGGAGATATGTTATTCTTTCACTCCACGATCATCCCGGATTGGTTTGACCCCATCGACCCGGAGATGTGGGAGCCTTACGTAGGCGGCAAAATCGAGCGGCACGATATCGAATGCCGTCATCAGGATTTATGCCAGCCGGGACCTCTGGATGAGATCGGCAAGACGATTCTAAACAAGCTTGAAGAAATGGCATCTAAAACAGAGACAACGAGGGACAGGAGGGAACTGATCTATGACCAATCCTTTTGAGCAAGCCGGCGGCAAGTTTCTTGTACTGATGAACCACGAGGGCCAATATTCGCTCTGGCCGGCGTTCGCGGCTATTCCGGCCGGCTGGAACCAGGTTCTGGGACTTAGCACGCGGGAGGAATGCGTCGCCTATATCAACGAGAACTGGGTCGATTTACGGCCGCGGAGCTTGTATGCCGATGCGGGAGCAATTCCGGAACCCGGACCATGAGCCATGGGCTGAATCCAAAAAAAGTAGTATGCATCGTCTATGTGGCCGCGATGTTTGTGGTTGCCATGGACGCCACCGTGCTGAACGTGGCGCTTCAGACGATCAGCAGGGAGCTTGAAGTGCCCCCTGCGGCTTCAGGCGTGCTGAATGTCGGTTATTTGGTCAGCTTGGCCATCGTTCTGCCGATGGCGGGCTGGCTTGGCGATACATGGGGAACGAAGCGTACGTTTCTCCTGGCACTGGGCCTTTTTACCGGAGCATCCGTATTGTGCAGCTCTGCAGACAGCTTGGCTGCGTTGACGCTTTTTCGCGTGATCCAAGGCATCGGCGGCGGCTTGCTGACCCCTGTCGGCATGGCGATGCTGTTCCGCATGTTCCCGCCGCAGGAGCGCGCGAAAATCTCCCGGGCGCTCATCCTGCCTATCGCGATTGCGCCTGCAATCGGCCCGGTTGTGAGCGGGCTGCTTCTTGAATATTTGACGTGGCGGTGGATCTTCTTCGTGAGCTTGCCGATCGGCATTCCCGCTCTCGTGTTCGGTTTATTCTGGCTGAAGGAGCATCGGGAGCCGGATGCCGGCAAGCTGGACGTGCCGGGCCTGCTGCTGTCCGCGCCGGGGCTTGCCCTGCTGATGTTCGCCTTGAGCCAGGGACCGCTGCACGGGTGGGACGCCCCGCGGGTATGGGGCGCCGGCCTGGCTGGCATCCTGCTGTTATCTGCTCTGGTGAAGGTGGAGCTAAGGGCTGCGAAACCGCTGCTGGATTTGCGGCTGCTGGGCAATCGCTTGTTCCGAACGTCAGGTATCATCGCAATGTGTGCATCTGCAGGTCTGCTGGGCATGCTCTACGTATTTCCCTTGATGTATCAGAACGCCCTGCACGTCTCCGCCTTGGATACGGGGCTGACGACGTTTCCCGAAGCCATCGGGCTGATGGTTGCCTCGCAGCTCGTACCCTGGACGTATCCAAGGATGGGCCCTAGGCGAGTGATCATCATGGGATTTGCGGTTACCGCGCTGATTTTTATTATGCTCAGCATGGTGGACGCCGGGACGAATCCGTGGTTTATACGGGCCCTGCTATTTGGCGTCGGCATTTTCCTTGGTCAAACCGTGGGATCCGTTCAGATCGCTGCCTTCGCCACCATCCCGCCTGCTTCGATGGGGCGCGCTTCCACCTGGTTCACGGTGCAGAACAGGCTTGGTCCCGCCATCGGGCTGGCTGTTCTATCAGGCATCTTGGCTGCCGTTGGAACGGAGACCGTAAACGCGGCGGGGGAGTTGGGGCCGAATCTGACGGCATATCGAGCAGCATTGCTTGGGGCCGCTGGCTTCCTGCTCATCGGTGCAGGCGCGGCGTTATGGATACGGGATGCCGATGCGGCGTCCACGATTCGCAAACCCGCTACAATACCGGCCAAGGAACAGGCGACTCCAGCCGAGAAATAACCGTGCTAAACATCCGGATGCCATAGACGAGATCCCCTTGGATTTAGTGGACATACGCTTAGTTTTCGGCGATGGCCGGATAGCCGTAAAAGCATTTCAAGTGAAAAAGGGGCTGTACTCCTGCATGCTGGTGCAGAAGAGTACAGTCCCTTTTTACGAAATGAATCAGCAAGCACGCAATCGTCTGCTAATTTGATCCCATTGGCCTTTTCGTATGCTGAATGTTATTTAAAACTGAATGTTATTTAAAATCGTATCCGCTGTAACGACAGTCTTTCTCTGTTCGCCACTTATTGGGGGATTAGAAAGGGGCGCTACTTGGGATTGCGCAGGCCCTTGGGCAGGTGATTCTTGAGCTGGCCGCCGCTGGCTTTGCCCCAGCCGAGGGGGAGTCCGTCCGTAGTCACCAAAGTCCAGCCCCGATATTCGGAAGGAATGGAGATCACCTCTCCCCGCAAATAAGCAGCCGTTTCGCCAGAATCTGAAGGCAGATCCCAGCTTCTGGCGGCTTGGCCTGAGTTCAAGGACATGGCGAGGGCGTGAGCCGGCTCGATCCGATTCTTCTTCAGGTGGGCCAGATGAAGGCCGGCGCGCGGCATCTTCAGCCCCTTCAGCTGCTTATCGTGCCAAGGGACGCTCTCGCTGACCGGCAGCCAATATAATTCTTCGCCGAACAATATCGGCGTGCCGCCGCCAAGCTCAAAGCCGGGGAGGTCCTGCTTCGCCCAGTCTTGAAAGTCGGCCAGGGCGGAAAGCGCAGGAGCCTGTTTGCCGCCCCGGTTTGATTTGGCCTGAGCCTTACCGCTGTTGGTAAAGGTCTCTTGATCGTCGCTGTAAGCCTCGGCAGCCGGCGTTTTGACCAAGATGGCAACAAAATGCCCCTCGCCCCGCTCCAAATGTGGCCATAAGCGCTTCATTTGCTGCAGTTCCAAATCGGGATACTGCGAGAGAATGCGCTCGATCATCTCCTCATTTTCCGCCGTGTTGAACGTACAGGTGGAATACGCCAACGTTCCGCCTGGCTTGAGCATCCGGTAAGCCTCCTGGACAATGTCCCACTGCCGCGCAACGCACAGATCCACGTGTTCAGGCGACCATTCTGCAATTGCAGCGGCATCCTTTCGAAACATGCCTTCACCGGAGCATGGCGCATCTAGCATGATCCGGTCAAAGCAGGCAACGAAACGGCGGGATAGCTGATCCGGTGCCGCACTCGTAACGACGGTATTCGTTATTCCCATACGTTCCACGTTCTCGGCCAGAATGCGCGCCCGTTCGGGGTGGATCTCGTTGGAGACGAGCAGTCCCCGGCCCATCATTTTCGAGGCGATATGGCTTGTCTTGCCGCCGGGAGCGGCCGCAAGATCCAGGATGGTCTCCCCGGGCTGAGGATTCAGCAGTTCCACCGCGGACATTGCCGAGGGCTCCTGAATATAATATAGTCCGGCGGCATGATAAGGGTGCTTTCCTGGACGAACGCTTTCATCATAATAGTATCCGGTATCACACCAGGACACCGGCGTCAGTTGGAAGTCCCGGATGAGTTTCTTGACGCTGTCTGCGGCATGAACCGCTTTCAGCCGGTTAAGACGCAGCCCATGGGTGCGGGGCGCATCGTAGCTGTCCCAAAAGTCACATGAGGCATCCCCAAGGATTTCGTTCATGCTGGTGACGAAACCGACAGGCAATAGTTCCTTTCCCATTCGTTAATAGCTCCTTCTTTAGAATAAGGTTCATGTTGCTGCGTTAATGCAGTTAATCCCTGTTCAGAGCCCATTTCTTCTTTTGTCTCTAAGGAATCGGTCATTAGTTTATCACGTTGCCGCAGGGGGAGTAAAGAAATGTCAAGCAAAAAAAGACCGCCCCCTTCATATCGTGGGCAGTCTGCGCCAGTGTTATCCGGCGGATTCCGTTGGTTCGGTGGATGCGGTTTTGAGGGACCGGTAATCCGACACCTTGTTTTTGCCGGTCGTCTTGGAATGATACATGGCTTTGTCCGCCTGTTTCATCAGCTCATCGCCGCGAACGCCTTTGCGCAGCACGCTGTATCCGATACTGATGGTTACGATGCTCTCGCTCGCCACTCGGGCTCGGATCTTCTCGGCGACCTGCGCGGGTTTGGCTTTGCGGTCAACGACCAAGGCGACCAATTCCTCGCCGCCATACCGGCCCGTAATCCCGATGCCTTCAAGCTCTTCCTCCATGATGGCGGCGACCTGCTTCAGCACTTCATCGGCTCTGGCGTGTCCCTGGGTATCATTCAGCTTCTTGAAATTGTCGATGTCGCAGAAGATGGCGGATATCTTCAGCTCCTGCGCCGCGTAATGGTCCAAATGCTTCATAAAGTGCCTGCGGTTGTAAAGCCCGGTTAATCCGTCCGTAATGGCGGACCGGTAAATGGACTGCATCAGCTCCACGATGCGCCTGAACAGAATGAAGAACACGATGCTGTAAAAGAGCACAGGCAGCGCGAGCGCCAGTCCCTGAAGCGCAGGCGACAGGCTGCCGGAATAGGCATGTACCGCTTGCAGAATCGTCCAGATGACGTAAACGGCAAGCCCGAGCGCGTATTTGATCGGCTGTCCGATCCGCGGGGTTACTTGCGTGTAGGCCAGGTAGAGCGCAGCGAGCTGCAGCACGTCAAAATATATGCTTTGCCATATCGGGTCAAGGGCGTATGGAAGGAATAAGGGAAGCATGAATGGAAGCATAAGCAGTGCGGCCGACAACAAGGGAAGCCAATAATGCATGGTTTTGATTTTGCGGTACAGCATGACAACCGAGATGTTCAGCAGAACGAACGAAAAAAGCTGGATGAAACGCAGAACGTCCGACTCCGGTGAGAAAACAGGTTTTCCCGTCCAAGCCGAATGGATGTTCAGGCCCTCGTATGTCATAATGAAGAAGAAAGCTGCCGCCATATATATGTAAGCATTCTTGCGTTGCTTGCTGTACATAAAGAGACACATGATCAGCATCATGAGAGCGATATAAGCTCCGCACACGGCAAATATGGTGGGTAGTGGAGAAGTGGACCAGTAGTTCAATTCATAGGACAAATCGATTCACTCCTGAATAGGGATAGGTTTCCTTTGCATGAAACATATGTTCTAATATATCATATCGAAAAAGAATCTGAAAAGAGATTTAGAGAAAGGGGGATCCCCATGAAACTTCTTCAGGCATTATTCTTCCCTCCTGAACAGCCGGGCGGCGTCTCGTCCATGATTCCATATTTGCAGGAGCGCTTTCATTCCTCCCGTTGGGAGATGGAAATGTTCTGGCTGCCTAAGCGGATCCGCAACAAAGGCCAGGAGGATCCGATATTCCACACGTTTGATTGGAGAGAGTTCGAAGGGAGCCCGATCGTGGCCAAATACCTTCAAACCTACCGGGATTATCTGTGGTGGACCCGTCTGCGCATTCAAAAGCCTTATGATCTTATCCATAGTCATCATCCGATCGCAGGCATGTCGATGAAAGCCGTATTTCCCGAGGTGCCGCTCATCCAAACCGTGCACTCCAGTTACGAGCGCGAGCTGATCCTCAACGGAAGAATCAAGGAGGGAGGGCTGGAACACCGGTTCCTGGTGTCTTTGTACAAGGAGCTGGAGCATATCAGCGACCGGCTGCTGACCGTGTCGAACTCCTTCAAGGCGTATATGTCTCCCTACGTGAACACGCCCGAATCGATCGGCGTCATCCATAACGGATTCGATGATAAGAGATTCAAGCCCGTTCCCCATGAAAATGCGGTGCCTCAGCTGATTACGGTATGCCGTTTGGTGCCTGCAAAAGGATTGGATATTCTGCTCCAGGCCTGCGCGGAACTAAAACGGAAGGGATATGATTACGTCCTTCATATTATCGGCGACGGACCTTCCCGCCAGGAGCTCGAGGAGATGGCCAAAACGCTGGGCATCTACCAGGAGACGATTTTTTACGGCTATACGCTGCATCCGGAGGAGTTCATGCCGTTCTTTGACATCTTTGTCCTGCCTTCGAGAGCAGAGGCGTTCGGATCGGTGTTCGCGGAAGCGGCGCTCAGCTGTCTCGCCTTGGTAGGGACCGACGTCGGCGGCATCGCCGAGCAGATTGAGGACGGGGTCAACGGTTTGCTTGTACCGCCTGAAGATCCGATGGCGCTCAGCGTGGCGCTCGAGAAGGTCATCAGCGATCCGCTCTATCGTTACGAGCTGGCCCGGACCGCTTCGGATAAGGCAAAGAACCAATACTCCTTGTCCAGATCCGTGAACGAACTGAAAAAAATGTATTTGAAATTTCAACCCCAGATAGAGAGTTAGGGATCGGTTATGGCTTCTTTTCGATTTATTCACGCTGCGGATTTGCATCTGGACAGTCCGTTTATCGGAATCAGCGGACTCGATGACGATCTGCGGTCTTTCGTTCAGGAATCGACCTTCCGCGCGCTGGAGCGGCTTGTGGAGCTCGCCATCGGGGAGCAGGTTGATTTTATCGTCATCAGCGGAGACGTCTACGACAGCTCCAACATTTCGCTGCGGGCCCAGCTTCGCTTCCTGGATTCCCTCAACCGCTTGGGGCGGGAAGGGATCGCGGTTTATGTGATCCACGGCAATCATGATCCGCTCGATAGCACGAAGCTGTCCATGACGCTTCCCTCCCATGTCCGTGTGTTTGGAGCGGAGCCTGCAGCCGTAACGGCTGTTCGCCGTTCGGACCAACAAGAAGTGGCGGTCATCGCCGGCATGTCGTATCCGACATCGAAGGTCACGGATAATATTGCGATCCGTTATCCCGCTCCATCACCGGGGCTCTATCATATCGGGCTTCTCCATGCGAACGTGGACGGAGATCCCCAGCACGAAACCTATGCTCCCTGTACGAAAAGGGAGCTGGTTCAGGCCGGATTCCACTACTGGGCGCTCGGGCATATCCACTCCCGCCGCACCCTGCAGGAATCTCCTTATATCGTGTACCCGGGCAATATCCAGGGACGCCATGTCCGGGAGACGGGCCCGAAGGGTTGTTACGTCGTCGATGTGGACGGCAGCTTTAACACGAAGCTCAGCTTCCATGAGCTCGATTCGATGCGATGGAACGTCGTTGAAGCGCCTATCGATGCTTGCCGGGACGTCGACGACTGGCGACGCTCCCTGGAGTCCATCCTCACCGATACAGCCAGAGCCAACGCGGATCGGCTAAGCATGATCCGCGTTCGGGTTACGGGACGAAGTCCGGTTCACCGTCAGCTAGAGGGCGGATACGTGCTGGACGAGCTGCTGACCGATCTGCGGAGAAGAGAGGCCGCAAAGGGCAAGACATGCGGCTATCGGGGCTGCGTCTGGATCGAGAGCTTCTCGCTTCAATCCGGGGATGCGATCGATACGGAGAGGCTGTTGGCGGAAGACAGCTTCACGGGGGACTTGCTTCGCCTTGTCCGGAAGGAGCAGGAACGAATTCATGATCCGGACGGGGTTGTTGCCAAGGGTTTGGAGCCTCTTATGGAACATGCGGAGATCCGCTCGTTGCTTGACGAGACGAGCCCGGAGGAAATGCTGGACTGGGTTCGCAGGGCGGAGGAGCTGACTTTAGGGTTATTGCTGCGCGACCGTTCGCGGGAGGAAGGTGCCGGAAGATGAGGCTGGAACGGATGAACATACAAGGATTCGGAGCCGTCCGGGACATGAGCATTTCCATCGATGCCCCCGTAACCGTGCTGTATGGGCCGAATGAAGCGGGGAAGAGCACGGTCCTGCATTTTATCAGCGCCATGCTCTACGGGTTTCCGGGCAAGGGCTCGCCGGCGGAACGCGGAGAGCCCTCCGGGGAAGGCGTTCACGGAGGCGAGCTGCGTTTTCTTGATAAGGAGGGGATACCTTGGGTGGTCCGGCGCTGTAACCGGTCCAGGGAAGGGAATGCCGCCTCCGGCAAGGGCGAACGTGTACATATTCATAAACAAGCGGATAATGGGGTCGTGATCGAGCTCGGGCAGCAGGAGCTGGAACAATACGCTTTGGGCGGCGTGTCCAGGGACATGTTTCGCCAGCTGTTTGCCATCTCGTTAAGCGAACTGCAGGAAATCCGCGGTCTGCACTCCGCCGAGATGAGCGGCTACCTGTTCCATGCCGGGATCGGCGGCGGAGCCAACATCCTGGAGGCCGAACGCAAGCTGTCCCAAGAAATGGACAAGCTGTATAAGCCTCGCGGGAAGGTACAGCAGACAGCCAAGCTGCTGCAGTCCATCGAGGATTTAAGAACCCGGGTTGCAGACAGCCGGGCTTACGTATCCCGCTATAACGAGGTCGTAAGCTCCATTCTGGAAATAGAGCGCCGTTTAAACTTGCTGGAGCAGGAACGTGCCAGGACCGGCGAGGATTTATCGCTGCTTCGCAAAGCGCTGGACATCCGTCCGGCTTGGCTGGAATGGCAAGAGGCCGGGGTTGAATTGAAGGATCTGATGGACAGCAGCCATTTCCCCCCGGATGGAATGCCCCGTTATGAGAAGATACTGGAGGAAGAGCGGGTCCTTCATGCCCAGTCCATCCGCGTAGAGCAGGCGATCGAGGATGCGGAGGATAAACTGGGGGCTCTACCCGTGAACGATTTCTTGGAACAATACGGCGAGCGGATTGAGGAGCTGTGGGCAAAACGAAGTCTACATGAAGCCGGGAACCGCGAGCTTGCCGAGCTTACGGCCGAATATAAAGCTCAGGAAAACCGGCTGGAGCAGCTGCTCCGGGATATCGATCCGGCATGGACCCGGCAAGAGCTGCTGTCGTTGCCGGTGTCCGCCTCAGACCGCGAGGAGGTACGGCGGATCGGTGCTGCCTTTGCCGGGTACGATCGCCGGATGGAGGCGCTGTTCATTGAACAGCGCGGGGCCCAGCGCTCGGCGGCTGCAGCCGAATCGACGCTGCGGGAAGCAAGGCGCCAGCTGCGCGAGGAGTCGGAGCGGGGCCAGGAGGCCTTTGCGATGATTAAGCCTGCTGCGCCGCAGGAGACGGCTGCGCTGTGGAATCAGCTGCAGCTGGAAATCGAGCGTTGGCGCGAGCGCAGACTGTCCGGTGCCGAGCCCGTGCCTGTTTCGACACGCCGGCCGGGGAGAGGACGACTCCCCCGGATGTATGCGGGGCTGCTATCGGGCATGGCGGTCATGACGCTGCTGCTTGCAGCCGTGTTGTTATGGACGGGAGCCGCGGAAGCCGCCGTGGTCTCTGGCATCGTGATGCTGCTTGGTATGGGATATATATACTGGAGCGCTCAACGCGGGCGCGAGATTCAGGAAGAAGCTTCGGAAGGCACTTCCATGCTGGACGGTCAGGGAACGGAACATGTGGACCATCTATACTCCAGTCTGGTCTCAGCTCCCTATGCCGCGGCAACAGGGAGCACGATTCCGGGCAGCCGAAGGGATCGAAACGCTGTTTTGACTCGTGACCCCCTCATGGTGGAGGCGAGAATGCGCGAGCTTCGGTCCGTGATGGAGGGCTGGCAAGCCTGGCGGCAGCGGCTCGATCGATTGACGTCTGATTGTGCGGCGGCTGAGGAGAAGTCTGCCCTGCAGGCGGCTGAATTAAAAACGATCCATAGCGCCATCAAGCAGGAAGAGAAGCGGTATTTGGAGCTGGAACGGCAGTGGGAGTCCTGGCTGATGTCCCGGTCACTCCCGCAGAGTCTGTCGCCTGACGTGATGCTGGATGTATTCGTGAAGGTTGAGCAGGGACAGGAGCTGATCCGCCAGCAAAAATCGATTGGTCTGAAGATGGATGTCCTGTTAAGAGGGGCCGAGGATTATATCGTCCAATGCCATGAGATCATTGCGGCGGATCCCGAAGCCGACCCTGACGGCAACCGAAATCCGGGCGTTGCTGAGCTTAGCGGCATCCATTCCCGTTGGAAGGCGTACCAAGAGGATTCAAGGCAGCGTAAAGTCCTATCCGAGCGCATCCAGGAGCTGCGCAAAGAGGCGGCTGCGATGGAAGAGGAGCGGGAAGGGCTGCAGCAGCGCAAAGCGGCATTACTCGCCACTTCCCGATCGGCGGACGAGGAAACCTTTCTTCGCATGGGAGCCGCCGCCAAGCGCAGGGAGGAGCTTGTCCGCACGATCCGCCATCATGAAATTACCATGTTCAGCGGATGGGACGAAACGGGCCGCAGGCGGCTGGTGCAGCTGCTTGAGCTCACCGACGCTGCCGAGCTCGAAGCTCAGTGCGTCGAGAAGGAGGAGGCCGCATCGGCCGCGCACAGCCTAAGGGACGAGCTGCAGGAACGGCGCGGGCGGCTGCTTCAGGAGAGGGAGTCGCTGGAATCGGCGGGCAATCAGGATTCCGCCCTGCAGCAGCTGGAGGAGCACCGATCCGCCCTGCGGGAAATCGTGTCCCAATATGCGGTGCGTTCGATGGCCTCCGAGTTTATCAAACGCACGAGGCGTTTGTACGAGGAAGAGAAGCAGCCGCAGGTGCTGCAGCTGGCTTCCCGGTTCTTCTCGATGCTGACCGGCGGTGCGTATAGCAGGGTTGTGATGCGCTTGGGAGACCAGAGCCTGCTGGCTGAGCGCCCGACGGGTGAGCTGGTGGAGAGCAGCCGATTGAGCCGGGGAACGGCGGAGCAGCTATATTTGGCCATGCGGCTCGGGTTGATCCAATCGATGCCGCATGCGGCGGGCCTGCCGCTGCTGCTTGATGATCTGTTCGTTAATTTTGACGGTGATCGGCTGCGACATGCGCTCGGGGCTATCCTGGAGCTGTCCCGTAACCGGCAGGTTGTCATGATGACGTGTCATCGACATGTCGCCGAGCAGACGATGGAACTCATGCCGGATGCACGGCTCATCCCGATGCAGCCATAAGATTGGGCTCCCCAAAGGCAGGCGTTACGCACCTTTGGGAGAGCCCTTTTATTTACCCCTGATTTCAGGTGTTCCGAATAAAGTCAGCCGGAGCACCCAGAGCAGGCACAATCCCCCGAACATCGGATAGAGCAGAGAAAGCAGGGAGCTGAAGCCGAACTGGCTGAAGAAATAACAGAACACCATGATGCCAAGGGTGATCACTCTCGGGGAGAGCGAGGTTCGCTGCTGAACCTGCAGGGTGATGCCGTAAATATTGGCAACGAAGGTGCTGAAAATTTCTAGGAAGATGAGGATGAGATAGATGATCTGTACAAACCAGCCCAGCTGGTTGGCGATGCTGCCCATCGGAATCTCGTATTGGCTAATGCCGGGCATATGGGCGGACATCGCAAAATGCGCCGCCATCAGCATAAACCCTACGCCCGTCCCTCCAATGATGCCTCCCCAGGTTACGGTTCGCACGCTTTCGGTCTGGCTGCCGAGCGGGACCAGCACCGGCATCGCCATCACCAGGTTAAAGGCGGTGTAGAGCAGCGGCGCAAGCCAAACCGAAGGCAGGCTGTGGTCGGTGGTCAAGGTTAAAAAACGGGTAGCGCCCGGGGACTGAAGCGTTTGAGAGATCACCGCCACCGATAAGGTCAGCATCATGGGTACGACGAGACTGTTCATCGTCATGATGGACTGGATGCCTTTTCTGAGAATAAAATAAGTCCCGATCATCGTGACAAACAATCCGGTTTGATAACTCAAATTCAGATGCTCCACAAACACGGAACCGGCACCGGCAAGCATGATGCTGTTCACCCCGAGCAGAATGACAAACATGAAGAGGCTGATCCAGACGCCGGCTTTCTCGCCAAACAGGAATTTGTTCAAATCCTCAAAGGATTTGGCTCCGATCCGCCTCGATATCGTCATGATTTTCGTGCCGAGCCAGATGAATAATCCCGTCGTAAGCACAATGGTCAGTGTAGCCCAGTGGCCGTACTGGGTAAAGAATTGAAGGATTTCTCGGCCGGTAGCAAAGCCAGCGCCAACGACGGTTCCGATATATGTAAAGGCGATCTGTAAAACACGTATAAAATTACGCAAGCCTCGCGTCCCCCTTGAAAGTTAATCGTCTGCATAGTACAAGGTATGCTTGGCTGAGCCGGGACATGACTTCTACCTGTCCAAGGCCTTCGACTGGAGGGGAATTGGACGCATAGCGCCAAGCAAGCGGAAAGCTATGTCAGGAATTGTGACGGGAACTAGCAAGTTAAATGACGGAGCATCCGTTTGTACTTGCCGTACAGGGAGGAATATGTTACTTTTACGACAAAGGAATCATGGGAGGTCTTTGGGATGGATTGGTTAAAGGAGCGGATTGTTAAAGAAGGCGTCGTGTTGTCAGATCAGGTGCTGAAGCTGGATGCCCTGCTGACGCATCAGGTTGATCCGGCATTGATTATGGACATGGGCCGGGAATTTGCGGCGAGATTTAAAGAGAGCGGCGTGACCAAGGTCGTTACGCTGGAATCCTCAGGCATATCGGTTGCCTTTGCCGCAGCGCTTGAATTGGGAGTCCCCATGGTATTCGCCCGGCGCAAAAAAACGCTGCTCGCCGATCCAGACGCCTTATGCGAGCGGGTGCCGTCTTTCACCAAAGGCATTGTCACGGATATCATGGTGTCGCGCCAGTTTATCGGCGAGGGCGATAAAGTGCTCTTCATCGATGACATTATTGCAAACGGAGACGCCGCGAGAGGGCTGATCAAAATCATTGATCGGGCCGGGGCGGAATTAATCGGGCTTGGCGTTGTGATCGAAAAGAGTTTCCAAGCCGGGGCGAGAACGCTGCGCGAACAGCATGTTCACGTGGAATCGCTTGTCACCATATCGTCGCTTGAGGGTGGGAAGATTTCGTTCAGCTAAAACTTAAGGTCTCCTTAGGCTTGTCTTGGACCGATTGTCACGGGCCGGGTCTTAGGTCATGAACGGTTGTACCCTAGTCTAAACGAAGAGAAAAAATGGTAATTTGAAGTGAATGATAATGGGATTTCCGCCTAAAATCTCAACTAAATCTTTTCGCCTCCGTGATTTTCGCTTATAATAAAGAGGTAGGCAAGAGAGAGGAGGCAGCAACATGGGGAAACAACCTGTAACCGAGCCGTTTTTGATTGAGAAGCTGAATGAAGCGAAGGTACATTTTGAACGTGCTTTGGATTGTAAACATACGGAGTTTGATGATCTATATCCCTATATGATTGAACATCCTCAGTTCTTCTGGTACAAACGCTATGTTGCCTGGTCAGAACTGCTGACGATTGCCGGATTGTGCGAGGAGGTTTCCTTCGAATGGAAGGAACAGTTTACGCCTCAGCAGGTCGAATATATCGAGAAGCGCGTCATGTCTTCCACCGTGCTGGATTATTGGTACGAGAAGAATGACAGCATCGAGCCGGCTCAGCGTTAATGGGTATATAGAACATCTCTTAATCGGGATGTTTGTCGATATCGCAACGCATTCAAAAGACCTAAATGATCTCATTTAGGTCTTTTTTTGCACAGTAAGTGATGAAGGAGGCATGGCGATGATCAGCGATGAAAGACTCGATGAGCTGCGGATCTCCGGCGAACTGGTCCGGGTTGTGCGGGATGGGCTGGAGACCAATGATATCATAGGGTTCGTCGTAGCCTGGGACCCGGAGCAGGTTATCATCCGCCGCAGAAACCGGCGGGTCGTTAAACTGGATCGGCGCTACAGCTACCAGCTCAAAAAAGAGCCAAGAGTCAGCCCGGTCGAAGAATAAGCATAGATCTCGAATTCGTCGGACAACTTAACCTCGGAACTATTTTTTCGGGAAGAGGTGCTTTTGGTTATGGAAATGTCCAATGACAAGGTCTCGGCATACAAGAATGAAATTCAGAATTTGAAGCAGAGCATGCCGGACATGGCAGAAGCGTATCATCAGTTCACCGGCGTTTGCTTTCAGGATGGCGAACTGGATGCGAGAACGAAGCAGCTGATCGCGCTTGGGATCGGATTGTTTGCCAACAATGAGCTGTGTACCTTCTACCATATGGAGGAAGCCCGTGCCAAGGGAGCCTCGGATGCTCAGATCATGGAGGCCGTAGCCGTGGCGTCTGCCGCCAGCGCGGGACATGCTCTCTCGCAGGGACTGACCCGCGTGCAGCATAACCTTCATTGATCTGTGATAGAAAATAACCGCCCCCCACAACGCTTGTACAGCCGGGGAGGCGGTTATTCTTTCGTTTAAGGAACGGCGATGTTAGCGCGCGAAAGCAGCGGCAGGAGGATGGGCTTGTCGGAGGAATCGCTCTCAGGCGGAACCAGTCCGAGATACGCTCGCATGCGATCCATCATCTCCTCACGGAAGGATGGCCATAGAATGTTCATCGACCCAATGTACCCCCGGCAAGCATATCGTGCCTGAATCCCGTCCTTGCTTTGCCCGATGTCATATACCTTGATCGCCCGCTTGGTGAATTCCTGCTTCACCTCGCGAAGAAGCACTGCAGCACGTTTGGCGCCGTTTCCTACAACCTCTACGTACAATTGTGGGGTTTTGAATACCCCGCTCTCCTGAATGATCCGGCAATCCCGTTCAAACACTTTATGAATGAACATCAGCAGCAGGTAACTCTTGATCAACGCCCGTTCTTCCGTTGTAACAGCCTGAATGGCCATCAACATCACCGCCTTTATATAGAAAATGGATATTGAATGAGAACTTATGTTCTTATTTTAACCGAAAACAAGGTTTTTAATCAAGTTCAAAAAAAGTGTTGACTCGATTTATTTAGCGTGATATTATATATCTTGTCGCCGCTGATAAGAGCTTGGCTCGAAGGTGGACAACATACATGCGGTCGTGGCGGAATTGGCAGACGCGCACGGTTCAGGTCCGTGTGGGCTTACCCCCGTGGAGGTTCGAGTCCTCTCGACCGCATCTAATGAGAAAGCTCGTAAACTGTTCTTGCAGTTTACGAGCTTTTTTGCTTTGGAATTCTATGGGACTGTTCGATGCAATCGATAGCCAATGCGGCAGAGGCCGAAATTACCGCTGACCTCTGCGGCACGAAACGAATAGGAGAGCCAACGATCTTACGGTGGCCGGCAATCTTCTGCAGTCCGTCGGAAATGCGCTGCAGGTGATTGCGGAAGCGGAGGATTACTGATTAACATTTATGCCTGTAATTACATATTTGAATAGCTTTTCTCAAACAATACGGTTAGGTAAGGCTATCATGATGATGAGTGGAAAGGGGCGTAACAATGCGGAAAAGATATAGAAAATCGATTATCTTGCTGTGTTTGGTATGGGGGATCTCGAACGGAGCACAGATCGGGTACGGGGCGGGGGTGGTCAATGCTCCTGATTCGTTCAACCATGATACTCGAAAAATGCACGAAGAATCCGATCACAGCAGATCCGGCCAGGAAAAGAAGCTGAATAAGCTGGCTGTCATTATCGATGATTTTGGCAATGATCAGAAAGGGACCGAGGAAATGCTCAATCTGCCTGTCAAAATCACGGTGGCCGTGATGCCGTTTTTGCCGACGAGCAAGAAAGATGCCGAGGCCGCGCACCAGCAAGGGCATGACGTCATTATTCATATGCCCATGGAGCCTAAGCAGGGCCGGTCTTCCTGGCTTGGACCGGGTGCTATCTTAAGTTCGCTCACCGATGAGGAAATTCGTAAACGCATGGAGGAGGCAATCGATTCGGTTCCTTATGCCGTTGGGATTAATAATCACATGGGCTCCAAGGTTACCGGGGATGAACGGGTCATGTCCATCGTGCTCGACGTTTGTAGGGAGAGAGGGCTGTTTTTCATCGACAGCAAAACGAATTACTACAGCGTAGTCGGCAAACTGGCAGCGAAAAAGGGAATGCCGTCCATCGCCAACGATATCTTCCTGGATGACGTTCATACCGTTCAGCATGTGAGCAAGCAGCTGCAGACCGCGGCGCAGCATGCGGAAGAGAGAACTTCCTGCATTGCAATCGGCCATGTTGGCGTATATGGAATCCGGACGGCAGAGGCGCTGAAAGGCACGATCCCGGAACTGCAAAAAAAGGTGGAGTTCGTCGGGATCAGCGATCTCGTCAGGGAGCACTCAAGCTGGCGGCCTGATCCGCTGCGCTCGTATTAGATCTTCCTTGAGCCCCGAAACAGGTCCGGAATCGAGTGACGAGACCGATGGAAAGTCCAAACGTTAATATCAGCCGAGACCGGGTATGAATATAAAACGAACGGCCTTCCGCGCAAGAGTCCCGGTGATTCCGAGTTTCATGCTTGGAAGGCTGTTTATATGTTGCGCTATTTTATCGGATGCGGGCATCGGTGAGTTTGAATTGACCTACCAGCTGCTGCATCGATTTCGCTATGGCTTCGACATTGCCTGAGGTGTACCTTACGCTTTCGATTTCCTGCGACAGCTCCTGCACTTTGCTCTCCACATCCTTGGAAATCTTTCGGTTCTCCTTGCTGACCGAAGCGATTTTCTCCATCAGCTGAACCACTTCATCTACGGCCTGGTGCTTGCGCAGATCGTCTTCGGCTGCGGCGGCAAGCAGCTCGGAAGCCGCGGAAACCAGCAGGTTTCCTTCTTCCACGACCCGGGTCCCTTCCTTCATCGAGAGCACGGCGTGCTGAGCGTCCTGATAGATATGGCCGATAATCCGGTGGACCTCTTCCGTGGACTGTCTGGTCAGCTCGGACAGCTTGCGGATTTCGGTTGCAACGACGGCAAAACCTTGTCCGTGTTCTCCGACCCGTGCCGCTTCAATGGAAGCATTCAGGGCCAGCAAATGAGTTTGGGAGGATATTTGTTCGATCGCGTGCAGTACGCCTGTAACTTCCTGAACGGTTCCCATGAACGTGCGGATGGTCTGATTGGTTTCCTCGACTTTCGCAGAAATATGAGACATCTTGTCTCCGATCCGGACGACTTCATTCTTGGCCACATCAATCTGCTCATTTGCTTGCCGTTCCAGCTGGCGGAGCGTCTCCCGCATCCGTTCCGCGCTGTCCTTCACGGCATCGATATCCTGCAGTTGGCTGCGCATGCTGCGGATCATCTCGCTAATGTTGCTGCTGACACGCCGTGCGGAAGTAACGGTGACGGCGGTGGTGTCGTTCATTACCTGTTGGCTGGAGGAAACATCGCCTGCCGTCAACTTCACCTGCATCATGATGCTTTCCAGCGAATCGATCATATTGTTGATCCATTTGGCTAATTCGCGCGTTTCATCCTGATCGAAATGGCGGGGGTCCAGCCGCTGCGTCAGATCTCCGCTGCCCTCGGCATTCAAGCGGATGAAGCGGTTGAGGCTGCGTAGACGATCCGCGATTCGTCCAATTTCTTTATGGCCGACCAGGGAAGAGGTGAGAAGGCCGGTGACCAAGCAGGCTAACCCTCCCGCCATGGCTGCGAATGCCGGAGATAAATAAACAGCCGTAATAAAAACAATGACAGCCGTCAGGAGGCTCGAGATAAGGGTAGACAAGCCATGGAGCTTAGCATGTCTGAAGCGAATGCCGCGAATACGGTAAACCTCTTCGAGATCCCCTTCGCACATCATCCCCCAAACATCCGGACAATGGGGCAGGCGGAACGTCACACCTTTTCCGATCACCGGAATGTGGCGGTAATCGGAATAACCGGGGAAGTCCACGAACAGATTGCTTCCGTTCGCGATGGTGTTGGCTACGCCTGGATGAAGCTGACCCGTTGCCGGGTCGGTGAACATCAGCTCCAGCTCCGTATGTTCCTGAACCGACACGGTCCCCCAGTCGGTCGTTACGCCGTCCTTCAGGTTCTCCCCGTGTGTGAAGGTCCGGTCTTCAAAGCGGCTTCTGGAAAGGGCCGTGCCCGGAGCAATATGGCGATTCATCTCGGGCTTGGCCATGAATATATAGTTGTCGCCGGAATCGGGATAGACGTGGCCGGATTCCCGCTGAATTAAATCCCCGATCACGTCGTTTGGCACCCGGCCGCAGAGGATGCCGGCGAACGTATCGTCGACGTAAACGGCATTCATGAACAGCAGCGT
Organism: Priestia sp. BR_2; assembly: GCF_041954005.1. Lineage (NCBI taxonomy): Bacteria > Bacillati > Bacillota > Bacilli > Caryophanales > Bacillaceae > Priestia > Priestia sp. BR_2. The sequence goes on from NZ_JAVFHM010000229.1 coordinate 202,820, forward strand.
CATTTTGTCGTGAAAAGCAGAGGTTCGGGGACCGATGGTTAACGTGACGGGATCCGCATATGGCCCGAAGAGCAGTTTGCCGGTATCCGAGCCGGCGAGATGAGTGATTGCCCCGCCCAAAGGGCTGCTATTGCTGTAGCTGGTTCCAATGTGAGAAGCGTATGTAGAGTACGTGACCTCACCCGAAGGACTCAGCAGGAACAATTCCGTGAAATCGGCAGCGCGCGAGTACAAAGCGGAGAAGAGCTGCTCCTGGTTCAAAGGGGCGCTTGTAGAGAAGGGATAAGGATGCTCGCCGACGACTGTTGAACCATGGGGCTTGTCCTTGTCCAGCTGCTCCTTCAGTCGGTCCAGATGTCCCCAATATTCATGGCTCCAGGAGAAGAGCAGCTCTTTGCGCGTCTCGGCAATGCCTTCGAATATGTCTTCGATGTCTTCCTTCAAATTACGATTCAGACGCCATGAAATCCAAAGCGGAAGTCCTTGGCGATACCCAAGCCAGTCAAACATAGCGATCTCCCCCAATTCCCATTCGATTAATCGTTCTTTGTATATGTTAGTTATACTACCATATTTCCCGGTAAATTCTACAAAAAATTTCGAAAAAAATGATGCTTTTTTCATATTGATGTTAGTTTTTATGACATAAATATGGGTTCGAAGGCCTGGGTGCTGGATTCTGCAGACTACACACTCAACAAAAAAACAGCTCTATCTACAGAGCTGTTAAATAACTGATAATCCCGTCAGCAATGGCTTCGGCTATCATCATTTGGCCGTTCCGGCTGGTCAATAACTTCCGGTCCTCCATATTGCTGAGGAAGCCGGTTTCTACGATGACGGCAGGTACTTGGGTTTGATTAAGCAGATAATAAGGCTTGCCTACCATGATGCCATTGTTGCTGCGATATACCAGATTCAACTGTTCCTGAATGGTTTCCGCGAGCAAGGTGCTTCGGCCCTCGGATTGATGCAGTACGATGCCGCCGCGCTTGGACGCGCTCTTTCCCCAATTCACGTGAACGCTTACCACCAGCTTGGTCGGGATTTCGCTGCTGAGCTGCTTGCGCTGCGACAGATCGCGGCGATGCCGGGAGGAGCTTCGATGCCAGCGGTTATCGTCGCTTAGCGCGTAATCGGCGTCGCGGTTCAGCACGGCATGATAGCCTTCCTTGCGTAGCAGCATGAACAGTCTGCGTGAAATGGCCAGATTGATATCTTTTTCGAGAATGTCTCCATACGACGTTCCGCCGTCGATTCCGCCATGACCCACATCGATCAGCACGACGTCATGCACAAACGGGTGTAGGTGTCTTAGCTCGGATTGGTCGATTTCCCGTCCGGCGGAATGGGTGGATTCCGGTGTTTCGGATATAAGCCTGGCTGTCGGCATCACTTGCTGATGAACGGCTCGTGCGGGAATCTTCAGGGCTTGCTTTTTTACTGGGCTTGCTTCCGTGACAGAACCGGGGAGTGCCAGCGTCAAGAGAAGAAAACATACTCCAGCTGCCTTAATCATGATGGATTCCTTCTTTCACGTAAAATTTCGGCTTTATTAGGATGCGCATTAGACGGAAAAATCATGCCGTTAAACAGGAGTCTAGAATCGATCGGAATGGAGCACACTGATACTGGGAAGCGGATAAACCATAAGGAGTTGATTCGTATGGCAAGCGGAGATGAATTGATCAAATATATTACCGAACGCGTGGTTAACTATATAGATACGCCTAAGGAAGTTCGGCGCAGGGCGAAGGTGAAGGAATCCTGGACCACAAGGTGGTTCGGCATGATTCCGTTCTCCATGTCGCTGTGGAAAGACGACGTATCCTCCAAGCGCAAAAAAAGGCAAAAGTAAAGCTGCTGCTGTTCATTTGCTGTATGTTCCTTAACGAAGTCAGCTATTGTACAGCGTGCGCACGGCACCCTGTACAGCCAGATGCTAGACTTGGGGCATGTTTAGGTGTTTTAAAATGGTGGGCGACGCTCGGAAGTGACCATGGTTAAAAAGACTTGAAACGATGAAGGACGCGAGCCCTGATCAGGGCCGCGTCCTTTTGTCCGTCTGGGATGCTGAAGGGATGAGGGCTTATGGTTGGTTCGCATGAATGACGGACTTGTTAGCCCGCTTGCTTGTACTTTCGCGTCATTTGGGTTGAGCATAGAACTGGCCTTGTCCGATCAAGCGGGATGCCGGCAGGAAGCGGAAGGTATCTGTGTTCCGCAATGGAACCGACACATAGAGCGCTGCCGAATGCTTCTGAATCCCTGTCGACCAGCGGTGCCACCCGATTAAGGTAAAAGGGGCTCCGTAAGCAGCATTGCTATTTTTGGACTTGAATATCAGGCTGGAGTGCTCCTGCAGCAATTTACGCAGATCGGCACTGCTTCGGGCCGTCAGATTGCTTGAGGTCAGCCACAGCAGATTATCGTAAGGATCCCGGGAATCGCCGGCTGCAATGGTTGGCGCTCCGGCAATCCAGCGAGCGGATGAAGTTACCAATCCCTTGCTTGCCGCCGGCATCGAAGCCGATGCCGGCTTGACCGCCGTCGTTGTCTGCTTGAGTTCTTCCGGAAGGATTTCGCTATTCAGTGCACTGATATAAACCGGCTTCTTGCCGGGAAGCTGAACCTGCCAGACAGGGGATACGTCATACAGCTTGCGCACGCTGCTTCCCTTCGGCAAAGATCCGCCGGCCTTCAGAAATCCCTCGGCCGCAAGCCGTTCATTCAGCGGTGCTTGACTGTAGGGAAGGGTGGAGCCGATCCCGTATTCGCTCAAGATATATCCACCGTCTTCTCCTGCGCTGATAATCATGTAGCCCTGAGGCAGTCCCTGATCGGAAATCGTGACCAGCCAGCCGTGCGTGCCCGGACCAAGTGGGGTGAAATCCAGCTCTGCTCCGTCCCAGGCAGTAAATGGCGCATGCACCGATAGTTGATCCACGGTCTGTTCTGCAAAGTTTACCAAACTTTCCGGTACTTGAGCCCTGGCGCTGCTGTAGGCTAGGCTCGATGCAGACTGGACTGCAAGCAGAGCGTCAGCCGCACTGACGGCGCTCGCAGGATTGGGGGTGTCTGCTTCACGAGCCGCAGCCATGCCTGCCTGCGGGTGGGTCGTGCTGAACCACAGGAGTGCCGTTACGATGACGGAGGCAGACCACCTTCGATATTGGATAAAGCGTTTGTTGTCGATTGATTTAGGTTTGCGCTTGTTGTCCTTGTCATCCTGGTAACGGGGTTCCATGTTCCACAGCTTCAAATCGCTAACCGCCTTTCCTTGGCCCTTACGCGCCATGGATGTGATGGAATCATCATATCGGACAAGCTCTGCAAAGGCTGTTGCAAGCTGTCGCGGCAGGGGAAGGGAGAATGGTTCTTTTTTTGCCTGCTTTTGTAGAGAGGCGTCATGAAGACGCGCCCACGGGCGAACACAGATGAAACAGACCGCAGGTTATGGCGGACAGGCTCACTTTCGGCTCGTACTGCCACTGCATTTCCGACCGGCGGTTCTTGTACTGCTCCTCGATTTGCGCCTTTTTCTCTTCGTCCTGCTCTTTGAGCAAATCCTCGTAGTAGCCGTCGATGACCATCAGCTCGTCTTCGAGGCGTTCCTTAGCTTTCGCCGCCCAATCGTAATCCAGCTTGCTCAGCTTGTTGATCAGATGATTCTCCAGGGCAGCTACGGCCTGCTCAAGGGTGAGAGCCGCCGGTCTGACGTGAACGCTCTCGGGCAGGCGTGGAGTCAATTCGCGCCCATGCAGAATGGCGGGGAAGTCTTCGGTAATCGAGCGGCTGGACAGCGAGATTCCGAGAAAAAACAATTCCTCCCGCTTCAGATCGCAGCTGAACTCCACCTTGAAGCAGACGCCCAGCCACTGTTCATAAGGCGTGGAACGGCCCCTGGGACGCGGTTCGGCATCCCGCTGCTGGAACAGATACACGCATTTGCCCTCTTCGCGGGAGGCATTCCAAATCTGGGCGAGCCGGCTGCTGCCGTAGCCGATATTCTCCCGCTGAATCCGGCCTGGCCCCAAGATCGGCAGCACCGGGGCGTTCCCGTAATAGCGCGCCAGCAGCGGATCCTGCGCAGGTGCGTTGAGCTGGGTTTTGGCTTTGGCTTCTTCGGCCTTGGCGAGCCGTTCGTCGTATTTTTCCGGATCAAACACGAAGTTGAACGACAGCGTTTCGGCGGGAGCCCCGGTCCGTTCCACGAACCCCCAGTAATAGGGGCGGTTGGTGAGCATTTTGTCGGCCTGCGGCGACAGTTTCACGGTGACATGCTCGGGCGATTTTTCGATGACGGTGCATTCGGTGGCTTCCAAATAGGCCATGAAGTGCTGCTGCACCTCCTGCGGCGTCATGGTCATATTAGGCTTCTTCCTCTCTGAGAGTTTCTTCGGCCGTGCTTTCCAGCTCGACGTCCTGCTTGATATGGTGAATCGAGTCGCCCAATGTGCTGATGCGCTGGCGGATTTCATCATCATTGCCGGACTCCAGCATGATTTTGTACAGGCTTTTCTCGATCGATTCCTTCTTCTCGAAGCGCTCCAGGATAACGTCAAGCCCGCCGATGACCATCTCGAACATGTTGATCTTCTCGTGCAGCAGGTTCAGGATATGCTCCTCGATGGTTCCCGAAGTCGACAGGTTGTAGATCTTCACGTCATTGGTCTGGCCTAGACGGTGCACGCGTCCGATCCGCTGCTCGACCCGCATCGGATTCCAGGGCAGGTCAAAATTGATCATATGGTGGCAGAATTGCAGGTTGATGCCTTCGCCGCCGGCTTCCGTCGCGATCATGACCTGCGCCTTGCCGCGGAAAAGGTCCATCATCCAGTCCTTCTTGCCGCGGTTCATGCCGCCCCGGTACGGGACGGAGACCAGCCCGTGATCGCGGAAATAATTGAGCAAGTATTCCTGCGTGGCCCGATATTCCGTGAACACGATGACCTTCTCGTTCATTTGCTGAATGAGCTCGATGGCTTTTTCCGCCTTGGTGTTTGCTTTGATGGCCTTGATGAGATAGACCAGCTCCCAAATTTTATCGCGCATCGGAGAGTCCTCCGGCAGCTTCTTGGACAGATTAACAAGGGTCACGAAGACGGCATCCCGGCTGCTGCATACTTCCCGCTGCAGGGTGACGAGCGACAGCATACTGCTTAAATTTCCCCCAGCTGCCTGATACTGATCTTTGACGAAGGACGTAACGCCGTCGTATAATGACTGTTCTTCAGGCGAAAGGCTGAGTCCCACGTTGCGGACGGACCGCTTCGTGAACTTCACTTCGCCTTCGCCCCGACGGTTGCGGATCATGACCTTGGACAGCTCATCCTTGAGCTGGTCCTGGTTCTTCGGTCTTCGTTTATCCACGACAAAATTTGCGGCAAACTGTCCCTGGCCGCCAAGCTGGCCCGGTTTCAGCAGCGTGATGAGATTGAAGAGCTCGCTGAGGTCGTTCTGCACCGGCGTGGCGGTGAGCAGGAGACAGTATTTTTTGCGCAGCTTTTGGATGAATTGATAATTGGATGTTTTCTTGTTCTTGAGCTTGTGGGCTTCATCGATGATGAGCATGTCGTATTCCTGGTTCAGCAAAATCTCCTGATGCGGATCGCGCTTGGCCGTATCCATGGAGGCGACAACGATGTCATTGCCCCAGGAGTACGCTTTTTTCTGCGCGACCGCGGGAATGCCGAACTTGGAGTTCAGCTCGCGGACCCATTGCAGAACCAGGGAAGCAGGTACGAGAATCAGCACTTTGGATACCAGTCCGCGCACGATGTATTCTTTTAAAATGAGACCGGCTTCAATCGTCTTGCCAAGTCCCACCTCATCCGCCAAAATGGCTCTGCCCGACATCTCGAACAAAACGCGTCTTGCGGTATCGGTCTGATGGGGGAGCGGGGATAAACCGCCAAGGTGCTTGAGGCACTGCAGTTCTTCAAAGCTTGTAACAAGGCGCGATTTCTCGCCCTCAACGGCAAGCTGGGCCAGACGATAGTCACCCCAAGGGCCTCCTTTGTCCAGTCGGCCAGAGAGATCGTCAAACCAAGAACGGTCGATCTGCAATGGAACGGGAAGGCGCGGGTCGAAAATCATGCCTGAGTCGGCAGATGGCTGTTGGTTCATGTCGATCTCCTCCTGTGATGAAAGATTCCGGGCCAACGGTGTATATGTAGTATGGACGAAAAAAGAAGTCTTCATAACCTTGCACGGATTCGGGAGCCGCGGAATACCCTATAGAGCGCACGGCTGCTGGAATTGGATATTTTCATCCTTTTTTTTCATAGGGATCAGCGAAAAAGAGAGCGAGAGGAAGAAAGCGGAAGCTTGCGCGCGGGAGCTTGGAACTGTCGGCTTAATTTTCACATTATCGGCATAGTTAACCTATATATAGTGTAGTATAATGAACAAATAGCACTATATGTGGTGTATATAGTGGTTTTGGATGTTTGACCGGCTACATAACAGGTTATGTTGTTGGTGAGCACATACTTGGGAATCTTTTAAATTTTATATCTTATATAGGAGGTAGTTGCACTTGAGTACGATGCAGAATCAGCGGCTGGAAGGTTTAAGCGAGAAGATCTTTTTGGACCGGTATGCCTGGAAGGATGCGGACACCAACAACGCCAAGGTCGGCGACGTGGTGCTCGTGCTGACGAAGGATGATCCTAAATTTCCGACCAAGGAAGTCGGCGAAATCGTGAAACGCGAAGGCCGCAAGGTCACCGTGAAGACACGGAAGGGCGAGCTTGTGGAGTCGGATGTAGAGAAGCTGACGTTAACCATCGAGAAAACGCCGGAAGAAATGTGGGATCGACTCGCGGCCGCCATGTCATCGGTTGAGGCAACGCCGGAACTGCAGGAAGAGTGGCGCGGGAAATTCCGCGAGATTCTGGATGATTGGAAGCTGGTGCCGGGCGGACGGATTGCGGCCGGAGCGGGTGCAAGCGATGAATTGACGCTGTTCAACTGTTACGTCATTCCTTCCCCGAAGGACAGCCGGGGCGGCATCATGGAAACCCTGAGCGAGATGACCGAGATTATGGCGCGCGGCGGCGGTGTCGGCATCAACTTGTCTTCCCTTCGTCCTCGGCGCGCGATCGTTAGAGGCGTGAACGGCTCCTCCAGCGGTGCGGTATCGTGGGGCGGATTGTTCAGTTATACGACAGGCCTGATCGAGCAGGGCGGAAGCCGCCGCGGCGCGCTCATGTTGATGATGAACGATTGGCACCCGGACGTGGAGGATTTCATTACGGTGAAGCAGACGATGGGACAAGTCACGAACGCGAACCTGTCGGTATGCGTCAGCAACGCTTTCATGAAAGCCGTGAAGGAAGACCTGGACTGGGAGCTCGTGTTCCCGGATACCACCGATCCCGATTACGATGAGCTGTGGGACGGCGATTTGGATAAATGGAAGAAAGCCGGACGCAGCATCATTCCATATAAAACGGTTAAAGCACGCGAGGTATGGCACACCATTATCGAATCCGCATGGAAATCGGCAGAGCCGGGCGTGGTCTTCATGGAATACTACAACCAGATGTCCAACAGCTGGTATTTCAACCCGATCATCTGTACCAACCCTTGCGGCGAGCAGGGACTTCCGGGCTGGGGCGTATGCAACCTGTCCGCGATGAACCTGTCGAAGTTCTACGATGAAGCGAACCATGACGTTGCATGGGATGAGCTGGCTACGACGACGCGTTACTCCGTGCGTTTCCTGGATAATGTCATCGACCGGACGCCTTACCATTTCGAAGAAAACGAATTGAACCAGAAAAAAGAGCGCCGCGTAGGCCTCGGAACAATGGGTCTGGCCGAGCTGATGATCAAGCTGAACATCCGTTACGGCAGCCCGGAATCGCTGGAGTTCCTGGATAAGCTGTATGGCTTCATCGCGCGCGAAGCGTATCTTGCATCCGCGGATATTGCCGAGGAGAAGGGCTCGTTCCAGGCATTCGATGCCGAACTGTATCTGCAAAGCGGCTTCATGAAAAATATGGCCGAGGTGTATCCGGAAGTTGCCGAAGCGGTCCGCAAAAAAGGCGCCCGCAACGTTACCGTCATTACCCAAGCGCCGACGGGAAGCACGGGTACGATGGTTGGAACTTCGACGGGCATCGAGCCGTACTTTGCCTTCAAATACTTCCGTCAAAGCCGTCTCGGCTTCGACGAGCAGTTCGTGCCGATTGCTCAGGATTGGCTGGACAGCCATCCGGGCGAAGAGCTTCCGGACTATTACGTCACCGCGATGAGTCTCTCCGCCGAGGATCACATCCGCGTGCAGGCGGCGATTCAGCGCTGGGTGGACAGCTCCATCTCGAAGACGGCGAACTGTCCGTCCGACTTCACGGTTGAAGATACGAAACGCCTGTATGAGCTGGCATTCGATCTGGGATGCAAAGGCGTAACGATCTACCGCGACGGCAGCCGCGACGTGCAGGTCCTGCAGACGGAGAAAAAAGAAGACAAAGCCGCCGAAGCGACAACAGCTTCTACCGCGGAAGCGGCGCTGGAGCAAAGCGCGGCAGGCCAAGCCGCTGAGGAAACGGCGAGCGTGGAGCCGGCTGCTGCAAGCGTGGCCGTGACAGCCTCCCCGAGCAAGAGCGGACTGGATAAACAATACAAGAAGCGTCCGCAAGTGCTGCGCGGCGCAACCTATAAAATGAACACGCCGTTCGGCATGGCGTACATCACGATCAATGATCTGGACGGCATTCCAAGCGAAATCTTCCTGAACGTCGGCAAAGCCGGATCGGATGTGTTCGCGATGGCGGAAGCCCTGGGCCGCGTATGCTCCCTGTTCCTCCGTTACGGAGACCACGGCAACAAGGTGGAGCTGCTGATCAAGCACCTCAAGGGCATCGGCGGCACCGGCGCGATCGGCTTCGGCGCGAACCGCGTCGAGTCCATCGCCGACGCCGTGGCGAAGGCGCTCGAGACGCACGTGGCCAACAACGCCGAGGCGGATCATGACCATGATCCGGCACCGGTCGCAGCCACGATGGCGCCTGCCGATGCAGGCGAAGGCGGGGCAACGGCAGCTGCGGGCCACGGCGGACATGGCGCGCACGCAGGCGGCAGCATGTCGCTGGATCTGTGCCCGTCCTGCGGCGGGGCATCCTTGATTAACATCGAGGGATGCAAGACGTGCGGGAACTGCGGGTATAGTAAGTGCTCTTAAGGAAGTCGTAGGGAAGAGCTCCCTCCAAATTTTGATTTTCCCGCGCAAGCTAACGAATATGATAGATCAATAAATAAACAGCGGCAGTCAGGACATGATTTTCTCGTCCATGGCTGCCGCTGTTTCCATGATTAGAGCATGGAATAAAACGCTTACGCCATTCGTAACGTATATATTAAACATATTGAATGAAATGTGGTGATTCGGTTGAGCTCTACGGAAAGAATGCCTTTGTATCAGAGGGTTCAAGAGTATATACGCGACTTGATATCGTCGCAGGTACTGAAGGTTGGAGACCGTATACCTACGGAAAAGGAACTCATGGAGCGTTTTGGAGTAAGCAAGATTACGGTCGTTAATGCCTTGGCCGGCTTGGTTAACGAAAAAATCATAACCAGGGTGCCCGGAAAGGGGACTTTTGTAAGCGAGCCCGAATCTCAGATGCCGACCACTCCTTCTATAAGTACCGTAAAACCTGTCCATAAGACTAGCGGAGAAATGGGGACGCGGTTGATCGGGCTCATTATGCCCAGCATTTATGATTATTTTACGATTCGACTTATACAAGGTATTCAGCAAGCGCTGAAAGAGAACGATTACCGCTGCGTTATCTATTTATCAGAGGGCGATATTGATAAGGAAAAAGAGGCGATCCAGACATGCAGTAACATCGGAGTAGAGGGATTGCTGATTTTCCCGGTGGACGAGGAACTATTCAACGAGGAAATATTAAGCATGAAATTTGCGGGGTTTCCGTTTGTTCTCATCGACCGTTACCTTCCCGGGGTGGAAACGCATTATATCGCATCGGACGGCAGGCTTGGCGCTAACATGGCGGTCAATTACCTGTGGGAGCTGGGGCATCGTGATATCGCCATCTGCTCCGATTCGCCCATACAAACCGTAACTGTTCAAGAACGGATCGATGGATATATGAATGCCTTCAAGGAAAAGGGGGCACTCATTAACCCTGCCCATATCGTAACCGGTTTTGAAATCGGAAGCCTTGAGCAAGCTGAAACCCATCCATTGTACCGCTATATCAAAAATCGGATGGCAACGGCTTATATTACGCTTAATGGAATTCTTGGGGTAAAAATCTATCAGATTGCGCGTCAAGCCGGATTGAAGGTGCCTGAGGACATATCCATCATCAGTTTTGACGATCCCACTTCCATCATCGAAGGATACGGCGCGTTTACGCATGTTAAACAATTTGAACGAGACATGGGCTACCGTGCGGCTTATACGCTGCTAGAGGTCATTAACAGTGATGACGGGCAAGACGGAAAATACTTTAAAACCCTAGTGGAGCCGGAATTGGTCATTGGCGAGACGACGGGAAAAAACGTTGCATCCACTTTCTGATACCAACACCCGCTTCTTCCTATATATGCAACCTAATAACGAGTCCGATGCGCTTTCTATTCGAGCCTGACAATGCAAGCGATGGCTGCGCGGACTCTTTTACTAGGTCAGCCATAACTTCCTCTCATGAAATCCCCCCCATAATAGTTTCCCAAAATCAAATCGATAAAGAAATCCAGCAGAAGCTCATCAAACCCTACACAGGTCGCTACATCTCAGAATATTACTTTTTATCAGACCATTTCATAAGGATATATTGAATATAATGTATCCTTGACAAGGAATAAAAACACCTGAAAAAAGGTTGGGGATAGGGGCTTTTGCCCCGTTTATCTATAACTTAAGGTTACTTTTTAACCAAATGAGGAAATTGTGGAATGATTCCTACACCATATTGAATATATTTAAACTATAAAATTGAAACCGCTTGCAATGGAGGAGGGGGAGACAGTCGCTATATACCGTACGACGAAGATGTAGGAGGTGTTCGGAGAATGGTACCAAAGGGTGCTCTTATCCCTGGATTGGAGCAATTAAAAAAGAATAAGAAACTAACTAGAATATGGTATTTCAGGCACATATACTTATTTTTGCTTCCTGCTATCATCTGGTTCTTGGTGTTTGCTTACTATCCGATGTACGGCATTATCATCGCATTCAAAGATTACAAATTCAATTTGGGGATATTGGGGAGTCCGTGGGCAGGATTTAAATATTTCGAGCAGTTTTTAAACGATTCCAGTTTTTACGATGTGCTCCGAAATACGTTATCCATTAGTGCCCTTAAACTTATTTTCGGATTTCCAGCTCCCTTGATCCTAGCCTTAATGCTCAATGCCGTCATGCACAAAAAAATCAAAAGAGTGTTTCAAACGATTTCCTATCTGCCGCACTTCGTTTCGTGGGTCGTTGTCGTTACCTTGCTTCAAAAAATCCTGTCTCCGAACGTAGGGCTTATCAATGACATTCGGTACCAAATGGGTTTGGATCCGATCTTTTTTATGGGAAAGCCGGAATTATTCTATCCATTGGTCCTCATATCCGACATCTGGAAAGGCGTAGGCTGGGGTTCGATCATTTATTTAGCCGCGTTAACGAATATCGATCCACATTTGTATGAAGCTGCGGAAATCGACGGGGCTGGAAGGTGGAGCAAACTATTCAAGATCACGCTTCCATGTCTTACGCCAACGATCGCCATATTGCTTATTTTCTCACTCAGCGGAATACTGAACGCGGGTTTTGACCAAATCTGGCTGATGCAGTCCCCGGCAACCTTAAGCGTCTCGGAGATCTTGGACACTTATGTCTTAAAAACAGGCCTCCAACAGGGGCAATTAGCATATTCCACGGCCATCGGTTTATTCAAATCTGCGATCTCGCTTCTGCTCATCGTTGCTGTCAATAATATATCCAGACGCGTGAGTAACGTATCGTTATGGTGATCAGCTAGTACTGAAGATGAGGAGGTGTGTGTTATGGGTGGAAGTAGGCTGTCGCCGGCAGACAAAATGTATATGACGCTTAACTATGCGGTGCTGCTTTTATTCTGCGCTACGGCGCTATATCCATTTATCTATTTTCTAGCCCTGTCTTTCAATGACGGTTACGACGCGATGAAGGGGGGAATCTATTTTTTCCCCAGAGTGTTTACATTAGAAAACTATGCAAAAGCTTTTAGCAACACGTTGATCCTAAATTCCTTCTATATTTCCATTACCCGAACCCTTGTGGTTACGGTTGCCTCCGTATTTTTGACGGCCTTATTAGCCTACGCCCTTTCGCGGAAAGGTTTGCCGGGAAGAAAATACATCGTATTCTTCTTTTTCTTTACCACGTTGTTCAGCGGCGGACTGATTCCGACGTTCATCCTGTTCCGGCAAATCCACATCCTGGATACGTTTTGGGTGCTGGTGCTGCCGTCCCTATATAACTTTTTCAATGCGATTATCATGAAAACCTTCTTCGACGGGATCCCTGAAGGTCTGTCGGAATCCGCCCGAATCGACGGCGCAAGCGAGTTGTCCGTATTTGCCAGAATCATTCTGCCTCTATCGATGCCGGTGCTTGCTACCATTGCTTTGTTTGTCGGGGTGGGCGTGTGGAATGACTGGTTTACCGGTCAGTTTTTCATACAGAATGAAAAGCTGCAGCCTGCCGCTACGTTCCTGAACAAGATGATCAGCGAAGCGTCTTTCCAGTCGATGACTTCGTCGTCGGGAAATAGCGGATCCGCCATACAAAACATGACAGAGACGCAGATGGAACTGCGAGGCGTTACGCCGGAAGCCTTGCGGATGACGTTCGTCATCATTATAACGACGCCGATCATCTGTGTGTATCCGTTTCTTCAGAAATATTTTGTGAAAGGCGTACTGGTAGGTTCTCTTAAGGAGTAGTCGGTATAGAAGGCTATGCCTTTTATATAAAAAAACTTCCAATGGAAGGGGATTGTAGGATGAGGAAGAACAAGCGCAGGAGTGTTCTTGGCATGACACTAATCGCTTTACTGCTTCTAGCAACCATGACGGCATGTACGGGAAAAGGCGGAGGGGAGGATGCAGGTACGGTTGACACAGGTCCGAAGGAGCAAGGTACTGAAGAAATAAAACCGGTGACCTTGTCTTTCCTCAGTGCTTGGAACGGTGGCGGAGCCGGTTTCCCGCAGGACCAGGAGAATAATCCCGTAGCCGGGCAGATCAGGGAAAAAACCGGGGTCACGTTGAAACTGGAATCCATCACGACAAGCGAAGTAGAAAAGCTAAACACCATTTTTGCTTCCGGTACGGTTCCGGATATCGTTAACGCACCTTTCTGGTCTACGACAGGAGGAGAAGGACAAGTCATCAAGAAGGCGGCCATGGAAGGGCAGCTTCTGGATTTAACCCCTTATCTCGATAAATACCCGAATATTAAAAGACTTGTGACTACCGGGATCGCGAAGGATTTTGCCGAGTTCGATCTCAATAGTCCCGAATTCGAAGGCAAGACGTATCTCATTCCTACTGAGACCCCGGACGGTACCCCTGAGAGCATTCATAATTGGAATTACGGCCTTTTTGCCAGGGGAGATATCCTGAAAGCTTTAAATGTAAAAGCGGAGGATATTGATACGCAAGAAGAACTAGTGGATCTATTGATCAAGATCCGAGACGGCGGTTTCAAGGATATTGGCGGGAAGCCGGTCATTCCTGCCGGAACCATGTGGAACGGGTGGGATTACGGCCAATTCCTTGCCGGATGGACGGATTACACGATTTCGGACTACCGTGAAGTGGACGGAAAACTGATTCACTGGACGCAGTCCAAGGACCATGAAGCTAGGTTGTTATACATGAGAAAGTTATTAACGGAAGGTTTGTTTGATCTTGAAGCTTTCAACAATACGAGTACAACAGCGAATGAAAAGCTGACGACGGGCAAGCTTGCCGTATTCGGAGCCCAGCCTATGTTAGTTGATTTACAAAAAACGCTGTATAAAACGAATCCGGAAATGCAATATGAACTACTCGGGCCGATGAAGAATAAGAGCGGAGAGATTCGAACGCAAGTGGAAAAACCCGGCCGTTCCGGATTCCCTGTCCTTTTCTTAAGCGCTAACATCAAAGATCCCGATGCCGCATTGCGGTACATTGATTATGTCAACAGCGAAGAAGGCCGATTGCTTGCATATTTCGGAATCGAAGGAACGCACTACACGATGGAAAACGGGGTACCCCAATGGATCTCTGATGTGAAAAAACAATTCGATGAAAACCCGGATCTGAAAAGAGACGCAGGGCTTAATTATCTTCCAGGAAGGTTCATCGGAGCATTCTCCTCTGAAGTCACTTGGCCTACGCCGGAAGATCAAAAAACGGAGTGGCAAAAGCTGGAGGAAAGTTTCTCGGCAAAAATGCCTATCAAAATCATAGACAAAGTAAGCGCCAGCTACCTTGCAAGAGAGTGGCCTAAATATCAGGAATATATCGATAAAACCAGTAGTTTGAATTTCGATGAGGAATTTAAGAAAGCGTTTTTTGCAGGGTCAGATGAAGAAGCTCTCAATATGCTTCATAGCGTTCAAGAAAAATTCAGAGCGGCCGGCGTGGAAGAAATGGCGGAGTTCGTGGCTCAAAAAGCTGCAGAACGTGATGATGTCGGGTTCTAGTGAAGAGGTTTGCGGGATGGTGTCACTGCCATCCCGAATATTTCATGAATACTAGGTCAGTCTTCTTTTAAATATGCAAGAGAGGGGACAACTCATGTTAAACCCGGTCGTTTCAGCAGGCGCATTCACTGAACTCGATAAGTTTATGTTCGAGTCGTGGGGTTATTTTGTCATTCCGAATGTGCTGTCGAAAGAAGAGGTCAAAGAATGCCTGCAGGCATCCATTCGAATTCATGAAGCGGCAGGTACGGTCGGTTGGGGTCAAGTCGGCAGAGGATATGAGTCTGAACACGCTCTTGAAAACTTAATGGATCATCCATCGGTTTTACCGAAGATAAGGGGTTTACTTGGCGATCGATTCATTATGCAGTCCGGGTGGAATACGATGCAGCCGGCAAGGGGGAGGATGGGAGGCTGGCATCAGGACGGATCCAGCGCTTTCGATTTTAAGAAACTGGGGTACCCAGTCCCCCTTATTCAGCTCCGTGCTTCATTTTTATTGACCGATCAGGAAGAACCCGGCATGGGGAATATGGAGTTCATTCCAGGCAGCCACCGCAGTCTCGTTCCACTACCGGATTCGATCCGGACTGCAAATTCGGGTACGCCGATCAGCCATGTGGTATGTGCATCTGCAGGATCAGTCCTGGTGTTTCACAACGCCGTATGGCATCGGGCGCACGAACATAATTGGGATTACGACCGCTATACCATGCATTACATCTATAGCCCTCCGTGGGTAAAGCCCTCGGACCGTTTTCATAACGATGTCAACTTTATGCAAAGAACTACGCCTGTGCGAAGAGCTTTAATGGGGGATTTTTCAAGGCCTGATGCGCCATTTGGAGCAAGTTATACGCCACCTCCCTTTGAAGAAAACTAAAATCTTGTAAAAAATATAAACGATGACGGAGGGGAAACGCATGTTGAACGTTGCGATGTTAAGTAAGTGGCATGTGCATGCAGATGATTATGCAAGAAGGTTGCTATCTCACGGTAACGTCAAGCTCACGGCAGTCTGGGACGAACAGCCTGAACGGGGAAGCGAATGGGCTGCCCAAATGGGAACGGATTTTGAAGCGGATTTGGATACGCTGCTAGAGCGGGAAGACATCGATGGGGTCGTGGTGGATGCTCCTACAAGCATGCACGCTGACGTCATGGTAGCTGCCGCTGAGGCCGGCAAACACATCTTTACCGAGAAAGCCATGGCTCTTACCGTAGAAGAATGTAATCGGATTTCTGCAGCGGTACGCAAAGCAGGCGTCAAGTTCTGCATTTCATTTCCGGCTCGCACAAGGCCTCACCAATTGTTCGCGAAGCAGCTGATCGATGACCATGTATTGGGGGACGTGACGCTTTTGCGCATTCGGAACGGCCACGACGGCGCATTGAACAATTGGCTCCCGGAATACTGGTACGACGAGAAGCAAACCGGCGGCGGAGCGATGATGGATTTGGGATGTCATCCGATGTACTTAGCCAGCTGGATGTTGGGTCAGCCCAAACGAATCACCTCCATGTTTCATTATTTCACCCATCGTGCAGTGGAAGATAATGCGCAGTGCTCCATTGAGTTCGTCAACAATGCGGTCGCACTGGTCGAAACAAGCCTTGTGACGTACAGAACCCCTTCTGCACTTGAGATTTACGGTACGGAGGGCACCTTGATGATCTCGGATGATACCGTTAGAGTCATCTCGAAGAAGCTCGATTCCCCCTTTTCCGGATGGATCTCACCCACTCAACTCCCTAAAGAGCAGCCGCTTCCGATCATCCAATGGGCGGATGCATTGATTCATGACAAGCCGATGCCCTTCGGTTTGGAAGAGGGAACGAAATTGACGGAGCTATTGGAAGCGGCATACATCGCTCATAAGGAAAACCGAACGGTAGAGTTCAAATAACGCGAGGGAGGGAATTCCATGAGAACCGTAAAAGTAGGGATCATCGGTTGCGGAATGATTGCGAACGGGAAACATATGCCGTGTTTATCCAAGTTAGACAACGTGCAGATGGTGGCCTTTTGCGACTTGAAGCCGGAAAGAGCCGAGGAAGCCGCGAAAAAATACGGCACGCAAGGCGCTAAGGTGTTTACGAATTACAACGATCTGCTTGCCATTGAAGAGATTGAGGTCGTGCATGTGCTAACACCGAACAGCTCGCACGCGACGATTTCCATTGATGCGCTCGAAAGCGGCAAACATGTCATGTGCGAAAAACCAATGGCCGTCACAGGTGCGGAGGCCAAGGCGATGTACGAAGCCCACTTGCGAACAGGCAAGAAGCTCACCGTCGGGTACCAGAATCGTTCCAACGCCAAAAGCCAGCTGTTAAAAAAGATGATTGCCGATGGGGAACTTGGAGATATCTATTTGGCAAAAGCGGTCGCTACCCGAAGAAGAGGCGTTCCGACATGGGGCGTGTTTCTGGATAAAGAGAAGCAGGGTGGCGGTCCCATGATCGATATTGGAACCCACTCCCTGGATCTGATCCTATGGTTGATGGATAACTATGAACCGGAGAGCGTCGTCGGCAGTGTCTTCCATAAACTGAAGTATACCGAAAATGCCGCGAACGAATGGGGGGCCTGGGATCCAAACGAATTCGAGGTAGAGGATTCGGCCTTCGGGTATGTGAAATTTAAAAACGGAGCGACGGTCATCATTGAAACCAGCTGGGCCCTTAACATTGCGGAAGGTGGCGGCAACCTGCTGTGCGGAACGAAGGGAGGAGCGGATTTTGCTAAAAATGAACTGCGGATCAATGGCGAGCGGGACGGAAGCTTGTTCCTGAATAAAATCGAGGTGAATCCGAATGCGCGAGAACAATTCAGGGGAGAAGAGTTGACCGATTTCGAGTATGAAGCCAAACAATGGATTCACAGTATCGTGAACGATACCGAACCCTTGGTTAAACCGAGGGAAGCGATGATTGTTTCACAAATATTAGAGGCCGTGTATATATCCGCAGAAACAGGAACAACCGTTTATTTTGATAAAGAATAAGGACCAGGAGATTTCCGCGAAGGCGGGGATCTCCTTTTTTATTTGCGTCATCGGTCTGAACCCCTAGATGAACTGTTGATCAATGGAATCCAGTATGCTGTTTTATTTACGACGGGCAATTCATTCTGGCAGGAGACGAGACTTTATCCGATGGTTTTGCTTCCCTTTATTTTCTTATTATTTGCAGCGGCCATGATTAGTCGGAGCTTATACAAATTGACAGGAAACATTTGGCTCGGTGCAATGGTGAATACCTTGATCATCACGATGATTGGAGTTGCGAACACGGCTACCTTGGCTTCTTTTCAGAGCTAGTTGTAGCTGAGGTGCACCTCTTAGAATGCATTGGAATAAATCTTGGTTTATCCGATGACAATCTGGGGGTGCTGGCTACTCGAATTTCGAAGGAGGCACGTTGTAATATTTCTTGAACGCTTTCGAAAATGTGAACGGATCCGGATAGCCGAGGAAGCCGGCGATCTGCTGGATCGTATATTTTTTTTCATAGAGATAATCCCTTGCTCGGTTCATTTTGATTTGGGAAATGTATTGCCCCGGCGTGATGCCCACGCTTTTCTTGAAATAGGAGATAAAATACTTCTCGGAGACGCCGGCAATCGCCGCGAGCTCGTTCATCCGAATGGAACGCTGCAAGTTCGCATCCACGTATTGGAATACGTCCTGCAGGACATCCAGGCTTCCTTCTGTTTTTCTCGGCTTCCTGCCATTCAGAAATTTGCCGGCGTAGGCCCCATGCCCGTGAAGCTCGAGAATTTTAGCCATTACGACGAGAAGAGAAGCCTTTAAGTAGAGCTGGTTTCCCGACGTCCCGCTGCTTTGCTTCAATCGATGATAGGCTTTGGTGAACAGCGTTGCTTCTTCCCGGATCAGGTCGCCTGCCACAATACCCGGGAGTTGAAACTCGCCCAAAATTCGCTGTTGTTCTCCGATGCCGAAATCGAAATGTATGTATAAGAACCGGCAAACATCCTCGGTCGTCGAGGCGATATAGGGCATATCGGGGTAAAAAAACACCACGTCCCCCGGGACAGCCGTATGTTCGACCCCGTCGATGGTGATCTTCACCGAGCCCGATTGAATGAACCAGAGATCGTAATCGGGATGCGACTTGTGTTCGATCCAGCCCGGATCATGAGCTTGTTCCGAATAAGAGCTCATCCGAAGGCTAATATACTCCGAGAGTTCGTTGATTATACTCATGTTCATTTTCTTGGCGCACATCGGATTTCCACTGTCTCCTCTACCGTATGACATTATTGGTTTTAAACAAGTATACTAAAGAATTTATGAGGTGTGAATTATCATACTATATGACATGTTTTGATAACTATCGTACATTCCGCTTTTTGGCCACTCTCCTATAATGGACTTATATCCTATGAGGAGGGTTAATCATGAATGGTTCCAACATGCAGCAGCCGAAGGTGGTCGTCATCGGGGCAGGCAGCCTGTTTTTCGGTCGTCAGTCCATATGGCAGATGGTCCACTCCCCCTACCTGAATCGGGGAACGCTTGCTTTGGTCGATACGGATGAGGAGAGGCTGTCGAAAATGGTGCGACTTGCCCAGATGGTGGCCCGGGAGAACAACGTCTCCTTGAAGGTGGAGGGCTCGACGGACCGAAGACAGGTGCTTCCCGGGGCCGACTTCGTTGTACTCAGCTTTGCCGAACAGTCGGTGAAATATCGGGGGATCGATTGCCAAGTATCTTTGAAGTACGGCATCCGCATGTGCTCCGGAGATACGATCGGACCGGGCGGCATATTCCGAGCGATGCGGGAGCTTCCGGTCATCATGGAATGCGCCAAAGACATCGAGGAGTTGTGCCCCGACGCCTGGGTGATCAACTATATTAACCCATCTACCGTCCATGGTATCGCATTGCACCGATATGCGCCGAAGCTAAAATCGTTCGCGCTGTGCGACAGCCATCATATGCCGCATAAGAAGGCCCATTATGCCGTGCGGGCCGGCATTATCGGGGACCAAAGCGAGTTCACCGCGGAGATTGACCGGAAGTTCGACTTCCGCGTCGCCGGCGTCAATCATTTCACTTGGCTGCTGAAAGCGGAGTTCGAAGGAAAGAATGTCATGCCTGCGATTGCGGAGGCCATGCGCAAGGCGGCTGGCGAAGAGAACAACGGCGGAGACCAGGGCGCAAAAGCGCTTCATAACGACGCCATCACATATGAACTGTACGATATTTTCGGGTACATTCCTACCTGCACGGCCCATACAAAGGAGTATGTCCGGTACTGGCAAGCTCTCGGCAAGACGCAGGATTCCATTCCGCCGTTATCGATTTGGGAGACGGAGGACCGATATCAGCGACACGACGAGATGTGGCGCCAGGTGGACGACTTCCTCTCGGGGAACATTCCGATTGCCGATTACATGAGCACCTTCGGCCCGGATCATGCGACGGACATTATCGAGAATATGGTGGGAAATCTGGGGAAGCGGTTCTTCATCAATACACTCAACCGCGGGGCGGTAACGAACATGAGCGACGACTCGTTCCTGGAGCTGCTGTGCGACGTAAGCATGGATGGGGCGAAGCCGGTCCACGTAGGCGAGATGCCGCGGGGAATCCGAGGCATGCAGGAGCTTGTGCTGGATACGCATGAGCTTACGGCTGAGGCCGTCGTGGAACAGAGCTACGAGAAGCTGAGGAGAGCGATGCTGACGGATCCGCTCGTGAATTCCATCAGCGACGCGGACCAGATCATCAAAGAACTGCTGGTACTGGAGCGTGAGATGATCCCGGACGCTTGGTACGAAGATTGACCTGAACTTAAAAGTTAATGCGGAGTACATTTAGCCCCGGTTAAAGGGAGCCATTCGTTCTAAGTGAAGCATTTGCTCTCAGGTTACCGCCGAAACTAAAAAAGCAGAGCGAAAAGACCACAAGATTCCCTAATCAGGAATCTTGTGGTCTTTGGTTTAATACGGCCGAATTGCGTGGAGCCGGCATGCTTCAAGTGGCAGCTGTATTTACTTGGTAGTGTTAAGTATGGTTGAAACAGTATTTAGACAGCCGCAAAGACTCGTGTAAAACCTTATTTGTAACGGATACCATTCCAATGAAACGAGAGGCAATTCCAACGCTCTGATGGGTATTGTAGCGTAGTGCTGGATATCGAAACAGGAAAAAACCGGTCGTTAGTGAACTTATGAACTTGTAAATGTTTAACATTACTAATAGTATATGATCAAGAGGTGATTTTTTGTTGAGAAAAATCTGTATCATTTTCGTGTTCATTTTAAGCACCCTGACTCTCGGGTGTTCGCAACAGGAATCAAAACCATTAGTTGTACCAAACGAATATCAACATGCTAAGGATATACTTGATCTTTTAAACAATGAGGGGCTCAAAATTCAAGAAATTCATAATTCTAAGTACACTGCATTCTTCAATACAAATCCTAATTACTCGATGTACATTAAATCTGATATGGGAGTATTCGAACTTGTACATCTTGAACATAAGAACGGCAAGGAAATAGATATTGTAGTAGAGGAAGCAACTGATAGTGGGGAATATAAATATGTCGTTTCAGAGAATGGTGTAGAACAACTATTAATCCTAGGCTCAGAGAATTATTTTAATAAATCGGACGAATACATTACTATATCGAGAGATAAAGATTTGAATGATAAAATTAAAAAAGCACTAGAAGTTCAATAGACCTAATATGAGAACAACAGAAACGGACTAGTCACGCTAGTCCGTTTCATTTTAAACTCCAAAATTCCACAATCATACTTTGCAGTGTAGGCTACCTTAATCAAGTATTAAGGGTTATTAGACTATTTAGTCACTAAGAGGGGGAGACTGGCGAATGAAAAAGTCACTACTTCAATGGGTTATCATGCTATCGGCAGTATACTGTATAGGACATATCTTATTTGATTTTAAAGAAACGCGATGGATGAGGATTCTTACCGGGGCAGTTGAAATATCATTCTTTGGAAGCATACTTCTCTATATTTATTTAAAAAGCGCCGAGGGAAATGAAAGGAATTAAGTATGAAGAGATATATTGAGTTTTCTTTTTATCTACCGTTTTTTGATTTGATAGATGATACGGACGAGGTATTCAATTTAGAAGAAATAATGAGACAACTAGATATTGGTTTTAATAAGATGGAATTGTATAACCAGTATTTATCTTATGGTGAAGGACCATTTAGGGCAGGAAAGGGAGACATGTTTGTCTTTTTTAAGAAAGATGATAAGGATAGTTTTATATTAATAGATTTGTTTAACGATTTTACCGATCAGCATAACATGGTGAAATTAGGAGTGCGTTGTGAAATTAAATATGATAAACAGATAAGGAATATACTATATAATATTCATTCTGGGGCAGAGATTAAAAGTAAAACAAAAGAGAGTCATGATGATTTACTGAAGTTGGAGATCAGCAGCGAAGATTATCCAAAAGAAATCCGTTATGGGGATCGAAAATACATAAAAAACATTTATTATGACGCTTTATAAACATCATGTTAGCAGTTCAAGAAGGCAGGAGATACATCTATAACATAATATTCGCGTTGCGGGGGCTTACACCCCTCGATCGTCCGATGTATAATCATGGAAGATAACTCGGATGACATCGAGCCGACCTAAGATAGGAGCTATCTAAGGCCGGCTCTCGTCGTAAATAAAGGAACGTTATCAGAAATTAGTGCAACTTATTAAACCAACAAATCATTTATGTTTTTCATGGGAAGTTATTAATATTGCAAAGTCCAATTGCAAGCAGGGTAGATACAATCTTTATTATTGACGCATTGGGCTATTCGCCTCTCGGTCCGAGTGAAAAATGGGAAAAGAAGAAGATATATAAATTCTGACGTCAGGAGAGAAAGCACATATGGGCAAGAAGAAAAAAACCTTACCGAAAAATTTTGATGAACTCATTGAAGCAGGCGATTTATCCGCATTACAAGAGGTATTTACCCGATGCGAATTGGATGCCCGTGGCGGTTACAGTAAATCAACAGCCTTGAGCTTTTACCAAGTACCGAATGAATTGGTTCGCTGGCTCGTGGAACAGGGTGCTGATATCAATGCTAGAGACAATTACGGAGCAACGCCTCTGCACAAACATGCCATGAGTTGGTGTGGTCATACGGAGCTGCTGCTTGATTTGGGTGCAGATCTGGAAGCCGTTGATGATCAGAACGAGACACCGTTATTTGCCGCCGCAGGTTCATTTAAACCAAAAGCGGTTCACACGTTGGTTGCTAAAGGCGCTAATATCAGCGCAATAAATAAAATTAGACAGACTCCATTAGAAAAAGCTTTGGCCATGTGCAGGAACGCGGACATTGTCAATATGGCGGAAGTTGCCGATATTTTGTTAAACGCTGGAACAACTGTAACGCCGGAGATGCAAGACTCTATTAAGCGAATCGGAAACGACTTTGAATTTCACAGAGAAGGTTTTAATAAAGAATATTTGAATCAAACCGATGAGGCACTTTTACGTCTATATGAGCTATTTGATGTTCCTCCAGTAGAAAAGCGAAAGACGCACGACGGCGACTCTTCGATTACAGTATCAACAAAGGGATGGCAGGCACAGCATCATGAACTCTGGAATTTACTCATTCCTTCAAAAGGACATGCGAAAACCGTACAGGGTGAGGTTATCCGGATTACTGGTAAAGTGTCATACGAAATTATAGATAATGGCGGGATGAATTGGGATCATCAATATCGTAAAATGCTCAATCGTTTGATACATTACTTTAGCTTGGGTACACCATTAAATCCCGCTTCACTTCAGGAGGCAGGAATATTAGCGAATGAACTGCACAACGGAAATGGCAGCGATGAACCTGCGAGACTGTGCGAGCTGGCAGTGCATTGGGTTCTCAGCAATCCGAATCCTATTACTCTGGAGCAGCCTGACTATAAGCGATAACATATATTCGACTTATCAATGTATATAATAAGCATTTTTAAGCAGAATACATTCCCTTTTTCTAAGCACTTCGTAGCTAAGAAAAAGGGGATATTATTTAAATTTAATACATAAGAAATGTAAAGAGCGAAGTGAAATGAAGGAACTAATGAAGTGCGTTGTAGAATTACTCGAAGAAGATATTGACATCTGATAACAACATATTCACGAAACGCGGCTTACACCCCTTGGTCTGCCAGAGACATGGAAGAAGTCATTTCAGGCAGACAACCCTGCACCACCTGTCGCTCTGCTCCTTTAAGGGGTTAGGATTCGTGAATACAAGAACGTTATAGGAAATATCCGCAAAATATTAAAGAAAGGGAGTTTTTTATGGAGCTTCAAGAAATCAAACAAAAATTAAAAGAGACCAGAGACGAATTATTTGGAATTCTTACTGGGTTGAGCGGAGATCAATTAAACCAACAGAAAGACTTAAACAGTTGGAGTATTAGTCAGGTCTGTCAACACCTTTTTAAAACAGAGGAATTATATGTCGTAGCTATAAAGAAAGGGTTAAAGAGCAAAGAAGATTCGTTTATAGAAAATAAATCAGTCGAATTTCTGCTTGATAGAAGTCAAAAGCTAGAAGCTCCTGACATTGCCAAACCAACGGATGAATTTTTAGAATATGAAGAGATCATTGAGAAACTAAACAATTCAAGACAGAAGTTACTTGAGCTATTAAATACAGTAGAAGACGAGTCAGTGCTGAGTAGAAGACATTTTATACACCCAGTCTTTAATGAGATGTTATTAATTGAATGGGTTAAATCACTGTACTTACATGAACAAAGGCATATTAATCAAATAAATGAAATTATAGATAGACTTAAGTAAATAAGCTGCATATTCGAAAAAAAGGTGGATACAACCTATAGTTGGACGTCGTGAATACATTAACGTTAGCCGAAATAACAAAAACCTAAAAGACAGGAGTTACCTTTAATGTTATATACATTAGGACAAAAAATCGGAGAAGGTGGATGCTCTGAGGTTTTCGAAGTAGGGAATAATAGAATCATAAAACTAGCCAAAGAGAATACAAGTTTCGAAGCTTTAAGAAGAGAGTATTTGAATAATTGCATCGCTTGGGAATGTGGACTCCCTATTCCTCAGCCTTTTGAGTTAACGAAAATGAGTGGAAGACCGGGGATTGTATTCGAACATATTGCAGGTAAAACTATGATGGAGCGTTTTTTTAATCAGGTTATCGTTAGCCATAACAACGAAGTTAAACAAGCGGACGTCCAGCTTACAGCTCAACTACTATTTCGCGTTCACCAAGCATTAGCTGAAGGTAAGGAATTGCCTTGCCAGAAAAGCATAATAAAATCAAACATTTTGAGTGTTAATTACCTGAGTGCCAGTGAAAAAGAGAGCGCAATTTCCTTATTAGAATCGCTAGAAACGAAACAATGCCTGTGTCATGGTGATCCAAATCCACGCAACGTAATCGTCAAGGATGACGGAGAAGCAATCTTGTTGGACTGGATGAATGCAACCATAGGAAATCCTGAAGCAGATATTGCTGAGTATATTGTAATGATTCGATATGCCGTATTGCCGTCCTCCTTTCCCGAGGAAACTAGAGATATGTTTGATTCGATTCGTGAGAATCTAATTGACATATTTATGGACGAATACTATAGACTCTCTGGGATTTCTTATGATGTAGAGCCTTGGATAATACCGATTTTAGCACGGAAATTGTCTGCTGATGCCATATCTGATGTTGAGAAGAAGAAGCTGGTTGCAGAGATAAGAAGAGACTTTGGGAAACAGAAAAATCGAGTGTAGGCAATTCTTTCACGCTGGGGGCCATCCGGCCCTCGGTCCGGCAGAGGGTTTTCGAGGAGGAATGGCCATACAAAGCTGCGCAAGCGTACCGATCCTAACGAGTGGGGCGTCATTGCAATGTGTTGGGCTATGAATTGGCAGATTGCCCCGTCTTATTCAAGTAATCCCTTACTAACGTTGATTTTCCGGAACCGTTACCACCCACGATCGTTAGCCATTCCCCTTCATCAAGGGTTAGATTGATTTCCCGAAGTGTCCAATCCTGGTGCGAATCGTACCGGAACCATACGTTATTGAACGAAATAACGTTTTCCATCATTCTGGCCGGATTTGGTTCGTTATGAATCATGGAATAATTTCAAAAACGGTACCTTGGTTAGCATCAGCCACTTTCACCGAGCCATAAACCCCTAAATAGAGTCTGGTTTGATTCAGATTCGTACCCAGACTAACATAATACGCGGATTGAGACCCAAACGGATCATCGGTTTCAATAACATGAAAATCATTTAGCTTACCATCCGTTCTTACCTTGGTGTAAGCTAAGACCCCTCTAACGGGAAGTTGAGATTCAGGCCCTCGAGCCAGATCGGTAAACACAACGTTTCCTGATAGAGAGGGGATTTCACATCCCATATAGGGCTGTACTCCTGTAAGTGCGGTTGCTCCAAACTTATCGGTTCGGGAATCTTCATGAAAATAACTTGTCAAAGGCTGAAGACGCCGTACGGAAGTTCTTACGGCTTCCTCGTAATAAGCAATGGTTTTCTCGTTCAAAGCCGGACTTGCAGAGCAGGCGGTGATGATCGAGGTCGGAAAAGCACCTTCCCACCCGCGCCAGCCCAAGTTAATAAA
>NZ_JAVFHM010000230.1:0-914 GCF_041954005.1 Priestia sp. BR_2
CATCATAGAGGCCTTGCCATGGGGATTCGGCAAACGGGGATACCGATTGGAGGCGCTGTCGCTTCAGCAGCATTACCGATGCTGTTTCATCAATACGGGTGGCATGGGGCCGTTCTCATACAGGCAGCGGCAGCTATCGGAGGAGGCCTTCTTTTTTTTGTATTCTACCGAGAGCAATCATCATCGTCAGAAAAAAAGGAAACATTTACGCTTCGTCAAAAAATCAAGCGCATTTCTCAAGATAAAACGCTCTATCCGCTGTTTTTTGTAGGTGTTTCAATGATTTCTCTTCAAATGATTATCATTGCGCACTTTATGAGCTATTTAACGAAAGCCATAAAGATGGATTTTGTGTCAGCGGGCAGCCTGATGAGAATCACACTGTTAGGCGGAATGGTGGGGAGAATTGTTTTAGCTTGGGTAAGTGATTATGTGTATAACGGAAATCGAAGAACTCCTTTGCAAGTGACGGTTTGGATGACTGCAGGACTAACAATAGCTATTTCTTATATTGGATTTACTTTGCCTTTTTGGCTACTAATTGCTTTTTGTTTTAGCCTTGGCTTTTTTGCAATTGGCTGGTTTAGTTTGTTTATCGTGTTAATAGCAGAAAAAGCGGATGATCGTTTTATCGGTTTAACGGTAAGCATTGCGTTAACGCTCAATCAATTTGCCATCGTGCTCGCACCGATTTGGTTTGGGCTCATTGTGGATTGGCTCCGGAGCTACGCGTTGGCTTTTAGTACGGCTGCATGCTTCATTGCTTGTGGAGGAATATGGTTAAAAAAAGAGCGAGTTCATTCATTTTTAAATAAAAACGTCACTAAATGAAAAGTGAATTAGGGCTATTTATTTAAGAATAGAGAAGACTTCTTACTCTCTAAAACGTTTCAAAGCGATACTCTCGGGTACAC
>NZ_JAVFHM010000231.1:0-868 GCF_041954005.1 Priestia sp. BR_2
GTTATATGTATATAGACGGAGAAGGAACGGTAGGGCATCATCAAGCTCCTATCTCCCAGCTATTTATCGTAGTCGAAGGTGAAGGATGGGTAACAGGAGAGGACCAAAAGCGAATTTCGATTAAAAGTGGGGAAGCAGTACTGTGGGAAAAAGGAGAGTGGCATACGTCGGCAAGTGAAACCGGCATGGCTGCCATTGTCATTCAATCGGAGGAGCTACATCCTGAAACATTCATGAAAAGAAAAAAGCACGCTTAGATAAGTTATCTAGGCGTGCCACTTTTCTATAGGACTTTAAATTTTTTAAGGGCAAACTCAATCCCGTCTTCACCCGATTTCTTCGTGACAAAATCAGCGGCGCTTTTTAACTTATCAGATCCGTTACCCATCGCAATTCCAAGGCCAGCTAACTCTATCATATCGATGTCATTTTCTCCGTCTCCGAATGCGATAGCCTCGGATTGATGGATGTTAAAATAGTCTAAGACCTTCAGGATAGCTACCGATTTTGTAATTTCTTCTTGAAGAACACTTACGACAAAAGGATGCCATCTTTTAAACATTAACTGGGGAAATCGTTGTTTATACTGATCAGCCGTTTTACCATCAATGTATAAGCACATTAAATAAATGTCTTCATCATAAATACGCTCATTCATTTGAGGATAATCACTGAGCGATAATGTTTCCTTCAGTGCTTTTAAAATATTATCATCTTTGACACCGTTCATGCTGAGCTCTTTTGTATAAAATGAAAGACCGTGATTTTCTAATGCCGCGTATTCAAAGACTTCACGCGCAACATGCTTATTCATGGAAAGCTTATGAATGACTTCTTCATTATGTACAGTAAACGCTCCGTTTGCGGT
>NZ_JAVFHM010000232.1:0-1750 GCF_041954005.1 Priestia sp. BR_2
TACATTTCCATACTTATGGAAATGTAGAAATAAGAGGTATGATCTTTCTTGTATGGATTATGGCTAAATTGCTTGATAGGTATCCTCATCTAAATTATGAGTACTTCGGATAAAAAGGCTAAAGCAAATCACCTATCGTTATCATAAGCGCGTTAAATTCATGGTGTGTCACCTTTATAAAACATTTTTAAAGAAACTGTAAAGGTCACTTTGTCTGCGTGCAAAAATCAGCTCTTTACAGGTAACTTTTCAAACACTCGGTTAATTTACGAACTTAAATCTGTATTTCTAGAAATACCGAAATATAAAAACAAAAGGTGTGATTTATTTTGTCAAATATATGGAAAATTTATTTGTTAGCTGCCATTAGTTTTCTTAATGGTACATCAGAATATGTTATTGCCGGAATCTTAGACAGAATTGCTGAGGCCAATAACATTTCGGTTTCATCTGCAGGACAGCTAATTACCGTGTTTTCAATAGCTTTTGGAGCAGGGACACCTTTTCTAATTGCTATGACTGCTCGACTGGAACGAAAAAAACTTCTTGTCTATGCTTTAACCGTTTTCTCTGTCATCAATATTCTTATAGCGATTATAACAGGTTATGAAATGCTAATGGCAGCTAGAATCATCTCTGCCCTTAGTGCCGGCGTTATTCAAGTTACGCTTCTAACCCTTGCTGCAGTTTTAGCAGCTCCAGGAAAGCAAGGAGGTGCGATTGCTACAGTTGTTACGGGGCAAAGTACTGCTTTGGTTGTAGGTGTACCTATAGGAAGAGTTGTGGCTTCGCATTATGATTGGAATGTAATATTCATTGGGCTTGGTGTAGTAGGATTACTTTTCTCTGCCTTAACGTTGTTTACTATACCAAAAACAGTTGCTGAAGAACCTGTACCTTTGCGTGAGCAGTTTAAATTTCTTATGAAACCACGGATCTCAGCATACTTGCTCATCACGTTTCTATGGTTAGGTTCATATTCCATTGTATTTACGTACATTTCACCGTATTTCTTAAATACATTCGGAATGAGCAATCAAGGAGTAACTACAGCTCTCTTTATATTTGGTATTGCTAGCGCTATTGGATCCAAATTAGGAGGTTTTAGTACAGATAAGTGGGGATCATTTCGTACATTAACTGGAGGAATATTACTCCATGCTATTGCACTATTGTTATTCCCGTTTATCGGTCAATTTGCTCTTCTTTTCTATGTACTACTTATTTTTTGGGCGCTTTCAGCTTGGTCTTCCGGCGCGCCAATACAATTTCAGCTTATAAGCCTTGCTCCTGCTGCAGCAAGTATTGTGCTTAGCTTACACAGTGCTTTTGGACAACTTGGAATGGCAGCCGGAGCTGGTATCGGTGGTATTGCTGTCAAAAATGGCTTGTTGAATTATATTCCTTGGATTGGGGCTTTTGCCCTTGCCGTTTCTGTCGTAGTCATTGTTGCCGACAACGTTCTATCTAAACGAAAACAGACTAAACAAGCTCAGAGCAATCTTTGTGTAGAAAAATAAAAGTCTACTATCCAATGCGTTTGACGTAGCTAAAAGCCACTTGTATAAAACAAGTGGCTTTTAACATTTAAACCTGCTTGAAACATAAGCTCCCTTGCTGTCTCCATATCTACAAGTAAGGCTCCCTTTAAAAAACACTATTGTATCTATATGTTTTCATGATCAAATCACCTGCTTCTCTAAGACGTTACCTTTATATTTAACAATAAGTGGAATTTATACTGTATAAT
>NZ_JAVFHM010000233.1:0-797 GCF_041954005.1 Priestia sp. BR_2
TATCAATATAGCAGTGCTAGATATGAAAGATATATCCAAAGCGACAGATGCTTTTATCCAAACAGCTCGTACTCTTTTTACTCAAGAAGATGCTTAAATAGCACTTAAATAAACATGTGTTGCTATTTAGTGCATATATGAAAGACAGCCGTTTGAATCAAAAAGTGGCTGTCTTTTTTATTTCTACTATTTTTAATCGTTGTTAATCAAACAAAAGGATGATGGAAGAATCAGTATAGCCTTCTGATTAGAGAAAGGAATATTCAGTAACACGGCTTATTGTATACCGTTATATACTTTGTTTAACAATGTCTTTAGTTGAGTATTTTCTTCATCACTTAATTGACGCGTGACGAAGAGGTGAGCGTCTTTAACTAAAGGTGAAAGAGTTCTCTT
The DNA here is from genome assembly GCF_041954005.1 of Priestia sp. BR_2. NCBI lineage: Bacteria > Bacillati > Bacillota > Bacilli > Caryophanales > Bacillaceae > Priestia > Priestia sp. BR_2. The sequence continues at coordinate 397 of NZ_JAVFHM010000233.1, forward strand.
TAACTCTTCTCCCTTTTCTGTAAGAAATAGATAGTGTAAGCGACGATCTCGTTCACTGTACATTCTTTTTATGAGTCCTTTTTCCTCCATCGCATAAATCATTTCTACAATAGTTGTTTGTTTCTTATCAATTGCTTCTGCTAGTTCTGTTTGGGTTATCCCTTTTTGAGAGTCTAGAACACTAATAATGCTCCATCGTACTGGAGTCATGCCATAAGGTTTGAGCTTTTTCTTGAAATAATTCATTGCTCTTACATCTGTACGATGAATAAGATGGCTTGTTAAATTATGTAAATCCATAACGTCACCTCAGAAAGATAGAAAAATATGGCTTAAGCTAATAATCGAGTAAGATAAGTCTTTATAAGTAGGCGATGTCGCTTATACACATATGACGCTGC
>NZ_JAVFHM010000234.1:0-2163 GCF_041954005.1 Priestia sp. BR_2
AGATAATACTTACGTTCTTAGCACCAATACCCATGATTTCCTGAAGAATTGGCGAAAGATACGTAAAGGTTACAAATGTACCACCGTATCCTAGAACAGTAACTGCTAAAACCAACAAGATTCTTCCGTTTCTTACTAACTTTAATTGATCTTTATAAGATGGAGGTGTTTCTGTTTTTAATTGTTGACTTGGAATTGCCATAGCGTTAAGAATAAGAGCAATTACACCAATACATGCAATTCCGTAAAAAGGAAATCTCCAACCGAAAATATCACTGATATAGGTCCCTATAGGAGCACCAATGGCAGTGGCCAACGTGAATCCTCCAAATACAAATGCAATGGCACTTGCTTGACGGTTTTTAGGAACAAGACTTGCAGCAACCGTTGAACCTATAGCAAAAAACACACCATGTGCGAATGCTGATAGTATACGTCCTGTTAGTACAATACTGAAAGTAGGAGCGATAGCCGTTATAATATGCCCTATAATAAACAGAACGATAACGGATAATAACACTTTTTTTCGTGAAATTTTAGCCGTCAGAGAAGTTAAAATAGGACCTCCTATAGCAACTCCTAGCGCATACATGGAAACAATTAATCCAGCTGTCGATGTTAATATAGTAAATTCCTTGGCGACAGCAGGAAGGACACCTACGCTTATGAATTCTGTGACTCCTACACCAAAGAATGTTGCGGCCAAAGCAAATAGTGCAAATGTGTTTCCCTTTGACTTCGGTAGTGAATGTTCATGTCCACTCATGTAAATACCTCCTAAGATGTGTTTGATTGATTTCTTATATAACATAACATTGCATTACCATCAATAACAGTGAAGGTAATTGATGATAACATTCATTATTTTTGATGATAAATGTTAAGTCGTTTTCGGACAGATAAAAAGAAAATAAAAAGTTTTTAAACTGTTGAAATTTGTATTGAATGATTTGTTGTATGTAAAACTAAAGTTAATTCCTTCAAAGCGTATTCCTCTGCATATTAGATATATAAATTTGGTGTTTTTCTCCATAAAAATAGTGGATCTTTCATTTAATGAACCCAGAGGGCATTTGAATAAAAGGGTGGAATAAAATAGCAGCAGAATTAAAGTCATTAGGTAATTGGGATAAAATAGGTAAATCTCCATCGATCCATATATAATCCAACAAAATAGCATGTGCTTTCGTTCTCCTTAGTGGATGTGCTTCAGACATTCAACTAGAATCCTATTAAGCGAGTTACGGATTCAACAATCAAAAATTCTATTCTTGACGACTATTTATCAAAGGGAACAAAAAGCTTATCATACTCGTATGACGGAGGAGAAGGTAAGTACAAAATAAATATAGCTGCTGATGTTGATAGCGCATTTTATGACAACAACCCTTTAGGCATATTTAATATTCTTTCTGGAACTACTGAGGGAATAGGTAGTGATCTAAGTAACTATTTTGGAAATACTAAATGTGAATTTGGTACGCTCACTGTATCATCATCTAAGGGTGACTCATATTCAATGAATATCAATAACAAGGATGGCGACGAAACGTTAGTACATAATGATGAAAAGATTAAAAGGGAGAATCTGCTAGAATACAAAGATCCCGATAGTGTACCGCCTGATGAAGAATATACTGAGAATGAAGATGTTTCTATTTCTGATGATGCCGTTTATGAGTTTATGGAAAATCAATTAGACCAGATGACAAATGGCGGCCAGAATTACATTGCACAAAAGCAATAAAGGCTACTGTTAAACGATTTAATCTAACTGTAGAAGAATTAGTTAATATCTATATGAGCAAAGCACATCTACATGGCTCACCCTATACAAATGATTTTCAGTATGGTGAGGAAGCGTTTAACTTATAATCGACTTAAAAGCAGCTTTCACTTAATAATCTAAGTAGAGGCTGCTTTTTGTTATGGTAATTTAGTTCATACAAATGTCTATGATTGAATTTAAATTTAGAGGAAGGTTGTAGCTCATATTAAATACTCCAGCTATGTAGTAAAGAGACTGTTGCCTATAATATTGATTATGTTAACTAAATTGATTATTATTGATTATTTAAGAAAGTAATTTCTTTTGAGATTTTTTTCCTTTTGCAAAAGAAATTAAAACGATTGTACACTTTTTTACTATGTATACGTTATAAC
>NZ_JAVFHM010000235.1:0-1960 GCF_041954005.1 Priestia sp. BR_2
CATCAACTCCATAACTTATTTGATGAATCTTACCTGTTCACTGATTAACTTGTATTGTTCTTCTTTCTTTTTATTAAACTCTACCTTATTTTCTTCAAAGATGTTATTTCCTTCCGCATCAATAGACACAATAAGAGGACCAAATTCGTTTACTTCACAAACCCAAAGAGATTCAGGCATACCAAGGTCTTTCCAATGTACTTCTCTGATTTGTTCCACCTTTGTTGCTGCATAAACAGCATTTCCAGCTGGAAAGACAAGATGAAGTGCTTTATGAGTTTTGCATCCTTCCTCTGTATTCTTACCCATTCCACCTTTTCCGACAATGAGTTTAACACCTGTTTCTTCAATAAATTCCTTTTCAAACTTTTCCATTCTCATACTCGTGGTGGGACCGATAGAAACAATCTCATACTCATCATTTCCTAAATCTCTAACAATCGGGCCAGCATGAAAAATAGCATTCCCTTTAAGATCTACGGGTAAAGGAATTTTTTCTTCTATAAGTCTCCTGTGGGCAACATCTCGGCAAGTAACCAGTGTACCTGTTAGGTAGATAATGTCTCCAATTTTAATTCCCTTAAGATCCTCATCCTTTATAGGTGTTGTTAATACTTTTTTACTCATAGTGTTACCCCCTCATGAGTACTAATTTCATAATTTAAATTACTATCAAAAGTGATCTTTCCTCGTCTATGGGACCAGCAACCTGTATTCACTGCAACTCCAATAGTAGAGGGATGTCTTGCTGTATTTACAACATTTACACCCATGACAGATTTAGCTCCTTTAAGCCCCTGCGGTCCAAGGCCAATAGCGTTAATTCCATCTTCAAGAAGTCTTTCCATCTTAGCAGCATTTTCATTTTCATTATGACTTCCAACAGGTCTCATAAGTGCTTTTTTAGAGTTCATGGCAGCTGTCTCAACAGAAGTACCGACCCCTACGCCTACAAGAAGTGGCGGACAGGCGTTAATTCCATAACTAGTCATCCGATCGAGCACAAATTTCACTACCCCTTCATAGCCTTCACCCGGCATTAGAACCGTTGCCACTCCAGGTAGAGTACAGCCTCCTCCTGCCATATACGTATAGATTTCCACTTTGTCACTGTCTTCTTCGATTTCCCAAAAGATACTTGGTGAACCGTCACCTACGTTCTTTCCTGTGTTGTATTCATCAAATGTTTCTACAGAATTGTGTCTCAATGGCGTTTCTTGAGTTGACTTATACACACTATCCTTCAAAATACTATCTAACTGCCCAATTAAGGGGAAGTTCTGTCCGCACTTAACAAAAAACTGGAGAACACCTGTATCCTGACAGGAAGGTCTCTTTAACTCATAAGCTAGCTTCTGATTTTCAAACATAGTTTTATAAATAGTTCTTGCAAGCTTATTATTTTCATCTTTACTTAGCTCTTTCAGTTTATTTTCTACATCATCAGGAAGTTTATAACTCACAAGAGATACAAATTTCGCCATCAAATCAGTCATCTTTTCTTTTTGCTGTATCTTATCCATAATAACGCTCATAATAACTCTCCTTTTTTATATTTAATTTTTTTAGACAGAGAATAAGATTGGTGGCTCCAAAAGCTCTAGAGATAGAATCTACATTCCCTCCAAGTTTCAGCTATGTTGATTGCTTTGGCTAACTTAAGTGACCCTACAAACAACAAAACCATGTTTAAGTTTTTTCTAATTATTTCTCATCCACCATACGCCTACTTTCTAAGTAATATTCACATCACCACAGTAAGAAATCGCTTTCAAAAAGTTATCTCCTGCTACTTTAGCTAAATGAGCCAGCACATATAACCATACTGTTTATCACTTTTCAAAGTCCTTCATCAGGGATGATCGCTAGGTATAAAACACGTTTTTTACTCATGGATAGAGATCGTGCCACTATTCCTATCTCTTTCATGTAAATCAGCTTAATGTGAATATCTTATGAG
>NZ_JAVFHM010000236.1:0-1780 GCF_041954005.1 Priestia sp. BR_2
CCATTACACCAACACCAATTATAATCATCCTGATATTGAGCCATTGATTTCATTTCATAATAATAAGCTTCTTTGCCAGTATTAAAATAAGCAATAAATTCTACATCATATTCACCATTATGTTTTGCTACTTCATCAATCCACTTCTTTGGTCGTTTAATTCGTTCATATGCTCGGTTGGGATTAGCACCTTGCCAATTGGAACCAATATAAAAAACTGTGTTTGTATTTTTAAACTTATGTACATATACGTAATATTTCATATTCATCTCTCCATAATACTTTTACTATTGTTGTATTGTGTTTTTTTGTGATGTAAAGCTATTTATGAAAAAAATAAAAAATGACCACTTAGCCATTAAGGTTAAGAAGTCATTTATATAATAAAATTTCTATTTTATTAATATGGAATAATTATTTAATACCAGAAGATCCAAAACCACCTGTAGCTCTTTCAGTTACGGAGAGTTCTTGTTTAGCCTCTTGTATTTCAGCTCTTAATACTGGTTTAATAACCATCTGAGCAATACGCATATCCTTTTCTACAAAAAATTGATTTTTCCCATGGTTAATTAGAATTACACCAATTTCTCCTCTGTATCCTTCATCGATAGTACCAGGACTGTTTAATACAGTTACTGAATGCTTTAGAGCTAATCCACTTCTTGGTCTGATTTGTGCTTCTGTGTTTTTAGGCAATTCAATTTGGATACCTGTTCGAATTAACTCTGCTTCTCCAGGTTGAATAACTTTCTCTTCAATAGAATATATGTCCATCCCTGCATCTCCATCGTGAGCATAAAATGGTAGTTTAGCTTCATTTACTAACTTTTTTATCTTAACAATAGGGTTCATTCGGATCCATTCCTTCCAAAAATTTTAAATAACGGTTTAATAAAGTAAGGGATAACTATCGTTGCTGTAAGAGGAATGATTAAGGCAAAATAAGCTACGACAGCTGGTTTGTCTTTTTTCACTCCTAGAGTCCATGCTAAATACACAATAACACCTATTAGCAATAATGTTGAGATAATTTTTAATAGATGAAACCAAAAAGATTTTGTTCTCTTATCATTCCTAATTTTAGATGTAGTAGCATGTGCTTTATCTGTATAAAATTTGATAATTTCTGTGAAATTTTCATAATTCCTATAAAAACTTTCTTTATTTAAAGTTTCTAAAACATTATTGTTTACAAAACCGAACTGCTTAAGTTCAGAATCGTTATTATTTATAAAGCTTATTGAGCCAATTGTATCGATCATGTCTTTAAGCTCTTCAAAATGCTGATCCTTACCTCTCCAGAATAAAAACTTTTTCCAGCCTTTCTTCTTCTGCACCTGAATAGCATCTTTCAATTGATCAAATCTACCTGGTGGGTTATCAAGATGACTTTCAGCAGGCGATACTAGTCGATGAAATACTAAAGTTACAAACGATTTATGTTTATATGTAAAGTTAATATTACCTTTATTGTCTCCGTCGTTTTTTTTAACCTTTTCTTTATTTATTTTTGCTAATGTAAACTTTAAACGTCTGTCGGTTGGATTATTCAACGAAATTAGCAACGGACCTTGCCACAAAGGGTCAAGAGTGGTAGAAATATGACCAAAACCAGATGAAACAATGCCTACTTTTGAATGAAATGTTCCTGCTATTTCCCTAGAAACTTTTACAGCTTCTCTAGTCAATATTAACACTGTGTCATGTGGCTCAATGTAACAAAATTTCTCGTCTTTTTCATTATAAATTTTAACAAGTAATTGATTTTTAGTTGATA
>NZ_JAVFHM010000237.1:0-2538 GCF_041954005.1 Priestia sp. BR_2
GTATTAACTCACGTTTCAAACTCAAACGTCACTGCTCATTAAGCTCTCTGTGTGGATGGTCTTTATAATATTCTGCGCGATCTTTACGAACTTGTTCAAATTGCTTAATACGTTGCTCTTCCTCGGCATTCTTCGGGAAAGCATGAATGATTAACATGTAGCCAATCATATTAAACAATAACGTTACGCCTAATCCGAATAAAACCGTTTGAATGATTCGATTCTTAAAGAATTGCATTTTCTACTCCTTTCCGTTCATTCTATACTTTCTATATAGTGCCTATTCTACCCCTAATGATTGCGTAATCGTCACCTGTTGCATATTTGATACGGTGTAAATTCTACAAGGTTTATACAATCATTTGAGACGCACAACTTTTGAATATTAATATTCAATTCATCAATATCTCGTGGAAATCGTTCAATTTTTGGTTTTTAAATACTTTGGTGCAATTCTTTAAACTTTTGTGATGAACTACGTTTCGTAATGAGCTATACAAGTAAGCCTTGAAGTTTTTAATATTTGCTTTTGATTTAATATCGTTTATCACTCGGTCAAACAATTCTCGGTTTATTCCTTGTTTTTCAAACTCAAGATACGCTTCGTAAATCGTTTGTTCATTGTGAACTTGTTCTTTGTTAACACATTTTTTACTTAAGGGTTTATGTTTATCATTTTGTGTTTCTTTAGAAACACTATTCTGATGTTCAGGAGCCTGTTCTGTAGGGTGTTCATTTTGAATGGCTTCTGACTGCTGTTCAATTATGTAAATGTTAGCCGACTGTTGCTCATTTTTTCGTTTCGCTTTATGAACGGATACTAACCCTAATTTGCTCATTAAGGAGAAGAAACGTCTCACTGATGATAACGAAATTTTCATGTTAAAACGCTGTTCAAACATATTTTGAAGCGTGCTGTAAGCTACACTAAATGCACCGTTCCCCTTTTTCGCTAAATCGGAAATCAAATATACGCAACGAATTTGGAGATCGCTGTATTCCCAAACGTCTTTTACTTTACGGATAAATTTATCAGCTTCATATTTCAACTTGGAATATTTGCTTAACTCTTCTGCTTTCGCATTCAATAACATCTTTCATTCTCCTTCTCATTCGAAAGACAAAATGTTATAATTAACAAACAATGTCTCTCGGATATTGTGTGGGAACCGTTTAACTTCTCTCCGTCCAAAGTTTGAAGTTAGGCGGTTTTATTTTGTAAACTTTTCTATACTAACACAAGCTCAATTCCTTCTAAACTACTTTTTTCTTTTGTTAGAACGCTTCCTTTGAATTACATTTTCATTGCCAAAAAAACCATGATTGGCATGCTTTTCTTGTACAGTGCTATCAGCTAAATGTACATAAATTTGAATCGTGCGATAATCTGCATGTCCAAGAATTTTTCTTAATGATTCAATATCGCCCGATGAACGTAGAAATTCAGTAGCGACTGAATGACGGATTAAATGTAAGTAAAATCGCTTTTTGATTCCTGCTTCACTCGCCCACTTTTTTAAATCACGTAATAAATTACTTTTGCTCAACATACGCCCCGAAAGTGATAAAAAGATAAGATTGTCTGTTTCATCTTCAAACGCTTCATTTTCTTTCAATAATTGAATCAATAGTCGATATGTTTTATTGCTCAATGGAACAACACGACTTCTACGCGATTTTGCATTTTCCGATTTAATGAGTATCGTTTTATTTGTGTGGTCAATATCATCTGGCGATAATAGCAATACTTCTGATACACGGCACATAGAATCAATAATTAAATGTAGTAACACGTAATCTCGAAAATATTTGAAAGATTTATTTGAATAAAATTTTGCCACTTTCAGCAAATTGTTTAATTCACTTCGCGAAAGAATATCTATATCAGGTGTGTTCTGCTTAAATCCTTCAAACGAATTAAACGGATTCTTTTCAATCAGTCCTTCTTTTTCGCACCATTTAATGAAAGTTTTCAATCCTCGTATTCTTGTAGCAATTGAAGCATCTGCCAAACCAACTGTTTTCGCATAGTTGGGAACATTGCTGTTATTCTCGAATTTTACATATTCATGTTTCAACCAATATACGTAATCACTAATAAATTCTGTGGAAATATGTCCTAAATAAAATTGCGCTTCACTTCTTGATTCATGAAAGTTTTGTATGCTTTTATATAACGCTACAAATTTGTTTAAAGATGCTGGGCGGAGATTCTGTTTCTGTTTTGCTAAAAGAAAGTTCTCAAATGTGGGTTTAACCAAATCGTAAGTGATGATTTTTTCATCTTTACGTTTGTGTGGTTGTCGCTTTTTCACTTTTGGTTTTTCTTCAAAATAATCAAAAGACAACAAAAAACACCCCTTCATTCTGATTTCAGAATAACAGGAGTGTTGTATTCAAAGTTTGACTATAACTAAACAAGAATTTTGCTTAGTTTTATGATACCGTCAGTGCTGATACATCAATGCTTAGACAAAAAATAACTTACAGTTTCTGTCAAGGATGTATTCTCCCACTGAACTAATCGCTCGTAATATG
>NZ_JAVFHM010000238.1:0-864 GCF_041954005.1 Priestia sp. BR_2
TTGTGTCCGTTGGTGTCTTTCCTCCTCGTCTCTCCTCTCGGCCTCCTTCGTCCTGTGGCCTCTGTCTCTCCTGTCTCCACTGTTTCCTCCGTCGCTACCGTTGCCCCCGTTGCTCCCGTTGCCCCTGTTCCTTCTGTTGCCCCCGTTGCTCCTGTTTCTCCTGTTGCTCCTGTTGCCCCTGCTGCTCCTGTTGCTCCTGTTTCTCCTGTTGCCCCTGTTGCTCCTGTTGCCCCTGTTACTCCTGCTGCTCCAGTTGCTCCTGTGGCACCAGTTTCTCCTGTAGCTCCAGTCTCTCCTGTGGCTCCCGTTACCCCTGTTGCTCCTGTTGCTCCTCTTTCCCCAGTCACACCTGTGGCTCCGGTTGCCCCCGTTACACCTGTCGCTCCCGTTTCACCTGTAGCTCCGGTGGCACCGGTTTCCCCTGTCGCCCCCGTTACACCCATGGCTCCGGTGGCTCCCATTGCACCCGTGGCTCCGGTGGCTCCCGTTGCACCAATTTCTCCTGTCGCTCCCGTGGTTCCTGTTTCTCCTGTCGCTCCTGTTGCTCCCGTTGCTCCTGTTGCACCAGTTGCCCCTGTTACCCCCGTTTCTCCTGTTGCCCCAGTTTCTCCTGTTGCTCCTGTTACCCCAGTTGCTCCAGTTGCTCCTGTTCCTCCTGTTGCACCAGTTTCTCCTGTCGCTCCCGTTACCCCGGTTGCTCCTGTCACTCCCGTTGCTCCTGTTACCCCAGTTGCTCCCGTAGCTCCTGTTGTTCCCGTAGCGCCTGTTGTTCCCGTTGCCCCCATTGCTCCTGTCTCTTCGGTTGCTCCTCTTTCGCCTGCTGCCTCCGCCACTCCGTTGACACCTTGCTCTTTTACACATATG
>NZ_JAVFHM010000239.1:0-570 GCF_041954005.1 Priestia sp. BR_2
CATATGGGCCTATTAATGATTACTGTTATTATCACGTTATCTGTTATCTTAGACTACTTCATTTTTGACTATGATGATAAACACTGGGGCTGGCTCAAAAAAGCTTCTAAACCCGTTAGAAGAAGCATTATTGGTTGTTACTTACTGATGTCATTTGTTATTTATTTTGGTTTGAGTCTTCCGTATATTAAGCCTTTTTTATAAATGTCAGTCCGGTTAGCCTGTGACTCTTACCCAAAAGTTACAGGCTAACCCACTCATTTCACCACCACTACAAATTGTCTATCTTCAAACTTAAACATTTCCTCTATTTCATAAATGTACTTCTTCTTGTCTAATTGACAATGCTTACCAAAATAGAGCGTTTTTAAGTTAATATTAATCTCTAAACTTGGATCTTTTTCTATGGCTTCATCACCATCCAAGCAAGAATATAATTCAATATGGAAGCCCTCTACCAGCTGTTCTTCAATATATGTAAATAACTCTCTTATGGACTTAGGATGTACATCACACGATAATTCGTAGATATATGGCAAGGTGAATACATGCTTTATATCGCTGTACCCG
>NZ_JAVFHM010000240.1:0-1239 GCF_041954005.1 Priestia sp. BR_2
AATATGGCAGAGAGCAAGGGGGTGAAATGGGAGGGATTCGATATAGTTACGAATGATTAATTAAATCATGCAGAATACAGCATAGTGATAGCATAGTACGAATGAGCTATACAACAAATGAAAGGCAGTATTGAGATTGAAAATGGAGAAGATAAATAAATAAATTAATCAATGCGATATGTCACGGAAGTAGATGATGATATAACAGTAAATAAAAAAGTAAATGGTTGCGGAATGTAAATTGATATAGGTAGTTGGAAGTGTTTATTGTGCTTTCAACTACAATCAATAATATAAACAGCTACGGAAAATAAAAATGAGGAAAAATAAAAATATCCCCCAGGGGTAAAAATAAAAAAATTTTAGAGGAACAAAAGGACCGAGGTGTAGTCAGTACAAAAAAAATTTTTCCCCTTAATTTACAAAAATCGAAAGGAGCGCTTAGGATGGCAAATACCTATAAATCTATCGTAAATAACAAGCAGAAAATGTCTAAAGAAGAGCGGAAAATGCGTGAGAAAGCTGAAGAAATGGTAGTAAATCAAGTAAAAACCGAACCAAAACCGCTAAGTTTCATCAAGAAAGCTGAAGAAGCTATATTTAATCAAATTGTCAAGCTAAATGAGAACTTCACTGAGTCTGACAGCATCAGTATTTCACTCTTGACAAAAGCTATATACCGTTTTGGCGTGTTAAGTGACGTTTTAGACGATTTAGACCCACTTGACGATAACTCTACACAACTTGAACGAAGAATACAAGCTTACGACAAAACTATCAACCAGCACATGTCAAGTCTATGTATACCTTTAAATCAGCGCTTACGATTAGCTAATGAAATGGCTAAGTTAATGCTTGAGGAGAAGAAACTAGCTAACATGGAAGCAGAAAACATGCCCGCTGTCAACCCACTACTAGCTTTACTGGAGGATGATGACGATGAATAAGTCAGTACAATATGCTAAAGCTGTAGTATTCGGTGAAATCGTTGCTCCTTCACAAGTAAGGCAAGCCTGCATTAATTTCCTTCACGAATACTATTGGCTTCAAGACCAAGAACACTATCAATATAAATGGAATGTCAAGATTGAGAAAAAGGTTGACAAAATCATAAAGAACCTTAACTTTGCTCGAGGAGCTAAGTCCGCTCAGCCAATGTACCCTAACCTTGCACTATTTCAGTGGTTCCTAATTCAAAACATATTCTGCTGGGTGTATAAGGAGTTTCCTAAGAAGCGT
>NZ_JAVFHM010000241.1:0-585 GCF_041954005.1 Priestia sp. BR_2
GATATCTGTTGCTTTTGATGTATCTTTACTATCTAGCACTGCTATGTTAATGTCTCTGAACGTGTTTGGCTTCAACTCTTGAAAAACTACTTGTTCTGTCAGTGACAAAATGTTTTTTTCGTTGTAATGGTAATTCCTAATCCTTCTTGTGCCACACTTAAGGCTGTATCGATGTAATCAACTTCAAATCATATTTGAGGCTTCAAGTTAAAATCTTTAAATAAATCATGGACTTGTACTTCATAACCGCCTCGTCCAAGTATGATATCTTCATCTTGTAAGTCGGGAATACCTATTGTGTCTTTCTGGTATAAAGGATGATTCGAGTGCATAATGACAATCAATTGATCTTTCATTAAGGGTACGATATCAAAATCTTTATCAGGAGGAATAATAATTTCTACATCAATGGATTTACAATATAACCACTCTTTCACTTGATCTACACTTCCTTCTGAGAGCTTGATTCCTTTATATACACAAAACAAAAGTTAATTTCGTCAGAGAGCGTTTCTCTGCATGTCAAAATCGTCGATTAACTAGGTTTTTATTTATAAATGATTGTTAGGGGAAATGTTATTATAC
>NZ_JAVFHM010000242.1:0-875 GCF_041954005.1 Priestia sp. BR_2
CATATATAGCCCCGTTGCCGTCCCAGGTTCATCCGGAATAAAGTCTTGAAAGTAAGACACAGCAATACCAGCTGTTATGGAAACCTGTGCAGCACTTAAGATTTGAATCGGATAAATTTGCCATGGATCTGTGACTAAAAACAGGAGTCCATAATAAAAAACAGAGATACCAAATCCTAATCGTATTAACAGCCGACTACCGATTTTTGTGGCTAATACCCCCACTGCAATCATAAATGGAACCTCAAATACTGGAGGTACGCTCACCACTAGTCCTACTTGTTTTTCTGTTCCGTTAAGTACTTTCGTAATAAATTGCGACATGTTTAAATTAGCCATAGAAACAGCCATGGTCATACACATCATTGCGATAATGTTCTTTAAGACATGAGATTGAACAATAAACTTACGCAGAATCACAGGAGTTGGCTTGGTTTCTACTTCAATTTTGACATCCTTTAATAAAAAAGCTAACGCAATTGCTGCTAGTAGGTATCCGCCTGATACGCATAAAAAGAGTCCCTTAAACCCAATCGCATACAACACCCAACCCGCAATTGCTGGACCGACTGTCCAAGAAAGAGCGAAAAACGCACGAAAAACATTCATTACAAAAGGTGTTTCCTTTTCTTCTACTGTGCTCTGTTTTAATGCTTCTCTTGTAAATGCCCATAATTGAGGTATTACAGAGGCTGCTGTTCCCAGTAAAAAGAAAGCAAGAAGAGCAAGAAGAAAAAAGTTGCGGATGAATGCAAATCCAGCGTACCCTAGAATAGCAGCACAAGTAGTAATTAATAACAATTTTTTTCGACTGGGTACCCGATCTGAGGTTTTACCAATAATGGTTGTAATAACAACAGCCCCCACTGAAATAA
>NZ_JAVFHM010000243.1:0-651 GCF_041954005.1 Priestia sp. BR_2
TATATACCTCTTTTAGGAGTGATTTTGGCTTTCGTATTAGGTGTACCCTTTATCGTTTTTACTATGAGGCATGGATTTGGAAAAGCTGTTCTCTTTTTTATTGTAGCTGTTTTATTGACTATTTTATTTGGAACGTTAAAAGCATTACCTATTACCTTTATATTTGGGATAGGAGGAACAATGATAGGTGTGCTTTATGCTAAAAAGCAGTCAAGATATATTACTTTATTAGGAGGTACCATTGCCTTCGCATTTGGATTTTTATTATGGTTTGTCTTAACAATCTCGTTATTACATATAAATCTATCGGCAGATCAATGGGCCACTACAGTGAATGAGTCTATCGATCGAAGTGTAAAGTTATCTGAAAGCTTGGGTCAGAGTGTAAGTGAGCAGCAAATTGAAAGAACAAAAGACTCTATTTCCATGTTAAAATATATAATTCCAACTTTTTTAGTAGTCTTAAGTGCGGTATTTTCACTAATTACTCAGGCTATAGCTGCACCCATATTAAAACGGTTAGGTCATGAAGTTGAAAAATTTCCCCCTATTCGTGCATTAAAATTACCTAGAAGTGTTCTTTGGTATTATTTAATCGCATTGATACTAACTTTTCCTATGTTTAATTTTGAACAAGGATCTTTCATGTAT
>NZ_JAVFHM010000244.1:0-713 GCF_041954005.1 Priestia sp. BR_2
TCCTAAACCTGATAATGAAGAAATAGGAATACTTATACCAGATCCAATAGCGCCGCATAAATTCATAGAAACTGCATAAATTCCTGTCATTATGCCTATCTTTTGTGCAAAGTTATGTTTAATTAGACTAGGTAACAATACATTTCCAATAGCAATAGATAAACCAATTAAGATCGTTCCTGCAAATAATGTTTCTACTCCACCAAAAGAGCGTATTCCAATTCCGATTGTTAATAAGATTAAGGAAATAAATAGCGTAAACTCCATGCCAAAACGCCGAGCTAACCTAGGAGCAAAAGGAGATAGAATTGCAAAAGCTAGTAAAGGCACTGTAGTTATTGTTCCTGCTAAAGTATTAGATATTCCTAAACTGTCACGAATAGAAGCTACCAGTGGTCCCACAGATGTTAAAGGGGCTCTGAGATTAGCTCCAATTAGGATAATGCCTATAATCAGTAATCCTATTTTAGGCTTTATATGTAGTTTTGGCTGTTCTAGTTGATTTGTTGTGTGTGGGATACCCATGGTAGTTATAGACCCTCCGTATTTAATCTTAAAGTTTTTGAAATTAAGTAATATATTCATTCACTGTGTAGATTGCCATGATAGCACCCACAAGTTTACAAAGTAGGTTCAACTACAATCGGTATGAGAACTTACTTCAACTATATGATGACCAGATGTATGTAAAGAATCTATCATATGGTTATATA
>NZ_JAVFHM010000245.1:0-2466 GCF_041954005.1 Priestia sp. BR_2
CATATAACCAATCCTTCAGATGGCGATGGATTAGGATTTGCAGTGGCATATGGTGGAATAGCAGCTATCCCCATTTCGCTTGCGATAGGAGTCTTTGGTGGAATTATTGGTTATTTAAGAGATTAAAAATCTAGAGTGAAATTTTAAATGTAATTTGTGAAACTAACTAGGTAAATACAATTATATTTGTCTAACTTTCGAAAAAAAGCAACCAAATCGTTGGTTGCTTTATTATTCATCATACGTATAGACTGTCTTTTCATTTATTATCTGCTATGTGTCCCTTTCGCTCCCAAATAAATTTAAAATGAGGTTAGGAGGAGCGAAGGGAACAAGAACATATTTATGATAATAAAAAAAAGATAGAAATCCATTTTATTTTAAGCACCTTATTTCTTCTATTTAAAATGTAACCTCAATAAAAAAGCTTTCACAAGAGCTTAATAATTTAATATAAATTCATTTTCTTCATCGAATTCTGAAACTTCCTTTGTACAGCTGGTACCTGATCCACAGGGGATGAACTTGAGTAAATAGCAGCAACTAAAGTGATTAGAGACGAACAAACGACAATCCATCCCCCATAATACAAAGCTTTCTTCATAGTGATTTCCTCCCTATGTTTTTTATTAAATATACGACATTTCTAAATTGAAGATAATGGAATAAATTCCATTTAGTTAAGCTTGAAGATGAAAACCCTTAAAATTTTTAAAGGTTTAAGAACCCTTTCCGTTCAGCGAGCTCGCTTAGCCATATTACTACCTAACTCTATGCATTATTTAGCTTATGTAAAAAATCATCTAGTTCCTCTTCGCTTTGAAATTTAAAAGAGTAGCCAAAATTAGTTGGTGTTTTCCCCTTGTTTATCGCTTTCGGAAAGCTTCTTAATGCCGTATTGTGACTCGGTTTGTCAGGAATTTCAAACTTTTCCTTAGCGGTATCTGGGTGTAGAACAATCGTTGTTAGCTTATTAGGTAGTAAATATACAATCTCTTTAGTAATTCTGTGTTCAAATTCTATAGCCTTTTTCGTTGGGTGATTCAATTTAAATTTATGTTTATCAAAGAGTTTATCAATCTCTTCGCTTATCGTAATGATTTTAGCTTCAACGTTGGGGATTTCTGACTTATTCATAAGTACTACACTTTCAATGCTAATAATTTGTGCCCAAAACTTTTCCATACCGTGAGTACCAATACCATTTAGTTTCATATGTAGCTCATCCATCGGCTCTTTAATTTTTTTAAGAGAAGTAATTCCTACACGTAAAAACTCACGCAATAGATACTTACATCCACTTACAGGAAGCGTAGTTATAGACATATTCGCGAGTTCACTAGGTACAGTAATCTTTTCATTTTTAAATTGAAGATGGACGTTTGAAGCAGATAATTGCACCTTGTGAGTAGAGGGAATTTCGGGTTTTGATGTATTTTCTACCTCTTTTCCTACCCTAATATCTTCAAATTGTCTTTGCATCTCTACTCGCATATCATCTATTTTCTTATCTAAATACCGTTTGAGTGATTCATCTTGATCAGTAGCTTGTAATACATTTAATTTTTGAGTAAGAGGAAGCTTATACGCCGGAGCTTCAAACTCATATGTCACATACAGCTGCATATACCAAACGCTTATCTCAAATAGAAACTTATGAGTCTGCAGTATATCGACAGTCTCTACTTCCTTCACGTCATGTACAGCTTTATTCCCCTTTTTTCGAATCCACTCTAACTTTAGATAAATATCTTCTTCAATCGCATTTTGACGATATAATTTATGTATTCTCTCAGCGTGCTTAAGGGGGTACAGTTCCTCAAGTTCTTCTTGTTTGCTAATTAACTTCACAAGATGCTCACTATATAAACGAGCCTGTATCAATGAGGCATGGGGCTCGCTAAATAATTTATCTTCTATACGCTCAGCCAGGTTTGCTAATTCATTAGAGAATTGTTTAACGAAATCAAATAAAAAAGTCATCTTTCTCTCTCCTGTTTCTTAGTATCTATTAAGCTAAAAGTCTTATTGAAAATTACTCGTTTTCAATACCATTTAGTTAAACTTTATTTGAGGAATTCTTTTACTACACTTTCACTTGATAGTAGCCTTTGCAAATTAGGCAACTAATTATCTGAAGTAAATAAACAAACTTTAGATAATTTTTTCGATACCAATTATTATGTATTAATTCATTAACACTCAACAGTTAGTTTTATATGTAAAGTTATGGAGATTTTATATTATTTTAGCATAAAATCTCACAAAAAATCTCTCCTTTAAAAAACTACATAACCTTAGTGGCTATCATCACTGTTTTAGAAATTGTATAAATCGGGTTAAATTATCTGTTTATAAAGAAATAATCATCTAGATTGGTTTTCCATACAACTTTCATAAAAGCAGCTATTTAGGATAAATTATTACAGAAGAAACATATGTTACTGGAGGTCGTAACTTGTTAAT
>NZ_JAVFHM010000246.1:0-513 GCF_041954005.1 Priestia sp. BR_2
TTGTCTGTGATAGTGACAGGCGGGACAGAGGTAACAGAGACAAAAGAAGCAACACGAGTCACTGGTGCACCAGGTGATACAAGCGCAACAGGAGCAACAGGGGCAACGCGTGCAACAGGAGAAACAGGAGCAACAGGTGCAACAGGAGCAACAGGAGTAACAGGAGCAACAGGAGCAACAGGAGAAACTGGAGCAACAGGAGCAACAGGAGCAACAGGAGCAACGGGAGCAACAGGTGCAACAGGAGCAACAGGAGAAACAGGAGCAACGGGGGCAACGGGAGCCACAGGAGCAACAGGAGCAAGAGGAGCAACCGGAGAAACGGGAGTCACAGGGGAAAAAGGAGCAACGGGGGTAACAGGAGCATAGGGGAGAACGGGAGCGATGGAGGTAACGGGAGCAAGTGGAATAACACTGTGACTGATACACGTCTACGGGCCGACGCGACGGAGCTACATCGAGTATGCCGTCTACTGCTTGGTAAAGAAAAACACAATATGTAATCAGACTATG